>JACDGM010000204.1 GCA_013815325.1 Chthoniobacterales bacterium | reverse complement strand
GTTTGAGTTTGCGTCCGGGTATATCTAGGCGGGAATGTCCGGTATCATGTAGCAACCGCCACCACGGCGATGTTTGAAGTATAGAGCTTCGTGTTTACACTCTGATCTCCGGTAATGGGGAGAAGAACGGCGATGGCTGAACTACATGTTGTCGGTGCATTACGCAACAAGCGAGCCGAACTGGCCGGTGTAGTCAGTCAACTTGAAAAGCAGGTCGCCCAGCAGCGAATGAACCTGACGCATCTGGATGCGACGATGCGGCTGTTCGATCCGCAAGTGCGACCGAACGAGATCCGGCCCAAGCAGCAGCGGGAACGTAGCGCCTGGTTTCGTTCCGGTGAGTGCCTTCGGCTGATCTACGACGAGTTGCGCGATGCGACCCAGCCGATGACGACGCGCGACCTCGCGGAGCGGATCATGCGCGTCAAGGTGATGCCGACGACCGACGATCGTCGCCGTGAGCTGGTTCAGAAGACGTTGCTCGGTTCGCTCAACCGAGCCAAGGAGACGATCGTTCGCGTCGAGACCGCGGGCGTCGTCAGCTGGCGGCTGGTCTAGGCGGCGTGGGCACGTTGCCAGTAGCCGGAAAAATCCACCGACGGCCTGCACCGCATGGCCAATCCGACGATGCCATATGCCTGCTCGCCGTTGCTGGCGCGGCGCAGGTCCTCACGCCAAGCCGCCTCCTGGGCATAACGGACAAGATACGGCCCGGAGATGTGGTGATGATGCCCGAGTTCACCGCGGCGCAGCCGGGAGAAGTAGGATTCGGCGCCATTGGTGCAGGCGCCGTCGACGCTGTAACCGTCCTGGTGGTTGATCCGCTGCATGGCGAAGGCGGCATGCAGCGCGTTCCAGGCCGGGCTTTCGTCGGCGTGAACCGTAGTGCCCTTTGTGATGCGCAGACGGATTGTCGCCGCGGCATCCGCCTCGGCCCGAAATACCTGTGCCAGGGTGGAGCCGCCTCGCTCGCGCATGACAACGACCACCTGACGCTTGTCCGACTGGTTCTCGATCAGCCGCCGGTCGATCCGATCGACGGCGAGGTTCTCCGGCCGCACGTGGCCGCCGAAGTAGGCGCCATCGATTTCGGCTTTGCGTCCTTCGCCGCCGATGTGCGATCCCTTGGTGCTGGACGCCATTGCCTCGCGCAGCTTGTGCGCCAGCACAAACGCAGTCTTATACTGGACATCGAGGTCACGGCAGAACGCCAGCATGCTTTTGCCTTTGACTTCGTTGCAGAACACCGCAATGCCCATCAGGTAGGTTTTCAGCGGCAGCTTGTGCCAGGCGAACAACGTGCCTGATGTCACCGAAAAATCGCCGCGGCAGGCCTTGCAGCGCCAGCGCGGCTGAGTATCCGAGCGACGACAGTCGTAGCAGATGTCGCAACCGCAACGCGGACACACCGGCTTTCCATCGGTCTGCGGCCAGCGCAGACGTAGGAACACATTCTCGGCGCCCCGATCGGACATCCGCATCACCTTGGCCGGACTGAGCGAGCGGGCGGCGGCGGAGTGGAGGAAGTGTTGAGCCATCGGGAACCGTCTCGATCATAAGAACATATGAGGAACATGATCGAGTTTGGAGGGGCCGTCAAGGGCGGTGGCGGTTGCTACATGATGTCGCATATTCGCACTTTCGCACCTCACATTTTGCGACGGCGATGGCCTCCTCATCGTCCAAGCAGTGGACAGTCCTATGGCCGACCAGATGCCCATCCTTGGCGAGAAGAAGCAGGCGATAACTCATCACGGTTCGCCTCCTCCCAAGCGGCTTCAGATTAGTGCGACGTTACGCCCAGCGGCCTCTCCTAGCTGAGAAGCCGCCCGACGAAGTGCCATCCCGCGAAGAAAGCCGCGGATGACAGAAGCACCACAACCAAAAGCTCCCATCGGCTGTCAGTCATCGACGGCTCCTGCCGGCAAAACCACAAGCAGCGCGACTATTCGTTGCTCGAAATGCCGGCGACTTAAACGACTGTGCGATTACGGCCCGTGATGGCGTAGTATATCAACAGGACGACAATCGAGCCGACTACCGCAACAATCAGACTGTAGATGTTAAACCCTGTAACCGGCGCGGCGCCGATCAGCGAGAACAGGAAGCCGCCGACAACCGCGCCGACGACCCCAAGGCCAATATCAAGCAGTACGCCTTCGCCGGAGCGGTTAACGATCTTGCTGCCGATGAAGCCGGCGATGAGTCCCAATATGAGCCAGGCGATGATGGACATGATTTTGCTCCGGTTCAGTCGCCGCGCGCAGCGTGCGCAGCGTCGAACTG
>JACDGM010000109.1 GCA_013815325.1 Chthoniobacterales bacterium | reverse complement strand
AGGCGCGTAGTCGAGATCCTTGGCCATTTGTTCGCCGTCCTTCTCCGCCCATTTCAGGAACTCGACGAGCTTCTTGCCCTTGACCGCGTCCTTCTGTTGCGCATAGACAAGCAACCAGGTCACGCCCGCGATCGGATAGGAGTCCTTGCCCGGCGGGTTCGTCATGGAGAATCGGAAATCATCCGGGATCTGCGCCGTAGCCATCGCCGCGGTGACCGATTCGAGGGCCGCTTTAACAAAATTACCCTCGGCGTTCTTCACATCGCCATAGGCCATTTTGTTCTGGATAGCATAAATCAGCTCGACGTAACCGACTGCCCCCGGCGTCTGCTTCACCTGGCCCGCGACTCCTTCATTGCCTTTGCCGCCGATCCCGGCTGGCCAGTTCACCGAAGTGTTAGTGCCGACTTTCGATTTCCATTCCGAGCTTACCTTGCTCAAGTAATCGGTAAAAATGTAAGTCGTGCCGCTGCCATCGCTGCGGTGCACCACGACGATTTCCTGGTCTGGGAGAGAGACGCCGGGATTGGTCGCGCTAATTTTCGGGTCGTTCCATTTCTTGATCTGGCCCAGGAAAATTCCGGCGATCGTATCGGCATCGAATTTCAGCGCCGGGTTGCCCGGCAGATTGTAAGTCACCACGTCGGCCCCGGCGACCGTTGGGATGTGGAGCAGTTTGCCGGGCGCCTTGGCAAGGTTGTCATCGCTCATGGGGCCATCCGAAGCCCCGAAATCCACGGTTTGGGCGAGAATCTGCTTCTGCCCGCCGCCCGAGCCGATCGATTGGTAATTAAAACGAACAGAAGGATCGACCTTGGCGTAAGCGTCGAACCATTTCGAATAAATCGGATAGGGAAAAGTGGCGCCGGCGCCATTGATCGTCATCTGCGCGGAGGCGGTTGCGGCGATACCAGATAGGAGCAAGCCAGCTAAGAGTTTGCGAGTAAAGGTGTGGGTTTTCATGGTGGTCTTATCGTGCCGCAACGCGCACGGGAGGGTCAAAATCTTTAGTGTTACAATTGCGTGACGTGTCCCTCGCGACCGATATCGCTCTCAAAGAGAACGCAAAGCTTTGATCGCATTGATCATCGGCCAGGCGGAGATGGCGGCGAGCACTGCGAAGAGGAGCAGCTCAATGAGAAAAGACCAGAAGGACTCATGTCTCACAAATTCCCGCAGGCGTTTTTGAAAGGTAGCGGTCTGGCAACGAGCGAACGCCCGCCGCCTTCTCGTTCGGATAACTGTGATCGCATAGGGTGATATCATAATAGGATTTAATGTTGAATAACTGCGCCCCTCTACGCTCGACCCTCCTCCGCGTCATGTTACAAACCGTGAAAATCGCGTGACGATCAGGTCACACGCCGGCTGAAGTGGGCCGGGGCATCAACGCTTGTTGTTGAAGAACGTAGTCATACAGGAAGGCTGGCCTGGAACCCATCTCAAAAATGTGCCACGCAGCCTGTCATCCCGAGCGCAGCGAGGGACCTCACGGGCCATCTCGGGGTTATCCGGGAGGTTCTTCGCTGCGCTCAGAATGACCATCCTCTTTATGAGATGGTTTCCAGGACCTGGCTCGCGAGCACCGGTGTGCTTGCGGGCCACCGTTTTTGCGGCTCGTTTAGCTACAAAGGCAACCGAATCTTGACAACCGTTGTTACGCCTGCGTGACGAAGAGTCCGATCGATAGTGATCCGCCGCGGTCGATCTGATTTCACGCGATCGTTACCTGCCCTCCACCAGACCGTCACAAACACGCGCCAGCTTACTCGGCAAGCGGCAGATCGCCGCCAAATCCAAACCAATCAAAACAAACAAATCGTCGAATAGAAAACTAACACTATGATTCCAAAATCAGTCATCGTCGGTCTTTACTCCAAGGCGTCGCTCGCGGCACTGATCGCGACTGCGACTTTCGCTGCTCAAGCTTCTGCCGGCCAGATCCGAGTGCTCGGCAGGCCGGTGCAGAGTGTGCCGGACGCAAATCCGGTCATCATTTCCGATACTATCGTCTCGCCCGGCTTTGCCCTCGACCTCCAGGAACAGGGACAAGATCTTCTGGAGAACCCATCCGGCGTGATAGCTCGCTTTGGTTACCTCAGCGACGCAATCACGCGGACGGAACCGGACGAGAACACTTATCTTATTCTGGGTCACAATCCCGGTGGTCCCACGACCGATTACGATTACGGCCGTCACTTCCTTTTCCAAGGACACGAGAATGGCGACGACCTAGCATATATTACCCGCATCAACCTTGATGTCTCGAACCCGGATCACCGAGTAACGTTGCTCACGCCGCCCGGAGCGGATGGGCTCACCCACTTCAACAGCATCGACGGCTCCAGCTGGGACCCATTCAGTCAGACTCTTCTTTTCACCCAGGAGAAAGGAAACGTTGGTGGAGTCATTGAGATGAGCGCCGACTTCGATCCCAGCACCGGGAGCGGCGCGGGACTCCGCACTCTCTACGGCAGCATGGGACAAGGCGGCTATGAGGGGATTCATCCGGACGATCAGGGGAACATCCTTATCATTGAAGATGTCGGCGGGGCACTCTTTGGCTTTGCCAAGAATCCAAACTCATTCGTTTACCGATTCATCCCGACCAATCCGGCCGATCTCACACGGGGAAAGCTCCAGGCATTGCAAGTCACGATTCATGGTCAGCCGGTTGTCTTTGTGGCGACGGGCGATACGCTTTCGGAGAATCAGCTCAGACTGCACACTCCGGGCACCACTTTCCCGGTGCAGTGGGTAACTGTGCATGACACAGCAGTGGATGGCACCGATCCGTTCGACGCAAACGCTCTCGCCAAAGCAGCGGATGCGACGCCGTTCAAACGCCCTGAGAATGCGCAATTCCAGCCGGGCACACGCTTCCACACATTCTATTTCGACATCACGGGCGATACTGACGCCAATGCCGGTAACGATCCGGAGCTAGCGGCCCGCGGCGCCTGGGGTGGCATCTTTCGCGTCGATCTCGACCCGAGCCGCCAGACCGGCAGGATCGGCATCATCGTCCTGGGGGATGCCGACCACTCGAGCTTCGATAACCTCGCCTTCACCGGCAGCAGCGTGCTCCTCGCGGCCGAGGATCGCGGCGACACGTTGCACGACCAGCTCAATAAGCTCGACTCCATCTGGGCTTATGACGTGAAATTTCCCGACTCTCCCCCGCGTTTCGTCGCCTTGGGACAGGACAGGATGGCGATCGACGAAGATAACGAACCGACTGGTCTCCACTTCTCCAATGGAGATAGCTCGATCGATGGAATTCTGGGGCGTCGGGTGCCCCGTCCGGAGGAGGGCAGGCTCTTTTTCACCCAACAACATGGCGAAAATAATCTCTTCGAGGTTGTGACTCAGCGTCCGGACAAACAAACCGGCGAATGATTTCACAGCGGTCCATTGGTAAGGCGGCAGCGCCCCAAGTCTTCCGAGGCTTGGGGCGCTTGGGGCCTCCGAAGTGTTGCCATAATGCCGGTGCGGTGCGTATGGTCCCCGACAAATAAAATCAATATGAGTGAAAAAGCTGACGAGTGGCGAAAACGAGCAATCTTTTGGTTGATTGTGCGGCTGGTTCTGGGGTTGATTCAGATCGTCGGGGCGATTACAGCCATATGGCTTCTGGTCGCTGCTGGCGTCGGCTGGCCGAGTTGCGGCGCCATTGTCATCACGCTGTTTTTCACTCTCCTGAAAAGCCTTCTTTTCTCGCGTCGCCCAGCCAGGCAAAGGCCAGCAACAGCTAACCATGAGAACCAAAGCCTTGCTCATCTGCACCGATGACAGTGCGCGCGCCAAATGGCGGAGGCGTGCCTGAATTACATCGCTTCGCGATCTTCGGCGGAAAGCAGGGTGGGCGGTGGCCATCGCCGACTTGCCCAGGGAACTTGAAGGAGATCTGTGTAGATCTGGTGGAGCGGAGAAACGATTGTGTGACTTCGAGCGTCGCGGCGACGAAAGGAGGCGGGGAGACGGTATTCGTTAGGTAAGAACGACGATGAGCTATCGGATCGAGAGGGGTAAAAAGCCGGCGTCAGAAGTTCGCCGGATCGTGCGCGAACAACTGGACCGGGCTCTCTGCGAGAGCGCCGCGCTCGGAGGCGTGGGAGAAGTCAAAGCGGTCCATGGCATTCGCAAACGAATCAAGAAAATTCGCGCGGTGCTGCGCCTGGTGAAGAAGGAGGTCGGCGCGGAACTTTTTCACGAAGAGAACCGCCGGCTGCGTTCTGCCTCCTGTTCTTTCTCAGGAGTCCGCGACGCGAATGTGCAACTGCAAGTGCTCGAAAAAGTGCGCGATTCGGCCGGGCTGGAGGCGGGTGCGTTCGCGGGAGTTATCAGCTATCTCATGCGGGAGCGAGAGGACGCGACTGAGCGGCAAAAGACGCAGCAGCATGAAGCGGTCGCGCTCTTGGAGTCGCTTCAGGACCGGCTCGATGGCTGGCTGTTGGACCCAGTAGGACTTGAGACGCTCTGCAGCGCTCTCGAGCGGACCTATCGCAAAGGACGCGACTGTTTACGCCATGCGCTCGATCATCAGACGGCGGAGAATTTCCATTCCTGGCGCAAGCACACCAAGAATGTTTGGTATCAGGGGCGGATGCTCCAGGAGCTCAATCCCGAGGTGATGTGCGAAATCTCTGAAGCGGCCGATAGACTGGGAGGGCATCTCGGCGATCTACACGATCTCGCCTTCCTCCGGGAAAGTCTCGTGAGCGCCGGCGTGGTAACGGTCAGCGAGAAGGAAGTGCTCCTGGGTTTGATCTGTGCGCGCGAGAAAGCGCTCGAACAGACCGCAGTCGATCTCGGTTGCCGTTTCTACGCTGAAAAGCCAGGTGCATTTGGACGGTGTTTGCTTCGTTATGCCGGCGACTCGCCGTCGACCCGCCAGGCCTAACGCGGCGCGCACCGGGCGATCATTTCGCGCAGCTCGCAGATGGTGGTATCGATTTTCTTCAGGTCTTTACGGCGGCCCTTTTGCGCTTTCACATCGATTTTGCGCACGAGCGTGACCATGTCAGATAGGTCGCGAATCTGCGATTTGGCCGGCTCCTGATTGGTGGCGCAAACCTTCGCCCAGGCGGCGACGTCATCCAGATTCGCTTCCAATCTCTGCAGGTAGGCGCGGCCGGTTATTCTTAACGTCCGCCGCAACTGGGCCAGATCGGTGACTAATGATTTCGCGGGCGAGGCGTCGGCACTGGCCTTCTGGCGCTCCAATATTTGTTGTGCAGTCATACGGTGACGATGGATGGCGAACGGTTGAGGGACTGGGAGGGAAGGAAAGTGCTCTTCGTGGGAGTCGGAAGTTGGAGATTAGTTAGCAACTCCATGCGGCCATCGGCGTGCTCGACCATCGCGGAGCAGTTTTCCACCCAGTCACCGCAGTTATAGTAAGTGATAGCGCCGAGCGGCCGGATCGCTGGCGTATGAATGTGACCGCAAAGGACACCTTGCACGTTAAAGCGTTCCGCATAGCGGGCGATGCCATGCTCGTAAGCGCCGATGAAGCTGACTGCATCCTTCACCCGCCGCTTCGCTGCCTGACTTAGGGACCAGTAACCAAAGCCTAGAAACCGGCGGATAGCGTTGACGAGCGGATTGAGAGCGAGAAGCAGTTGATAGCCGAGGTCACCGAGGAGCGCCAGCCACTTGATGTTTTGCACCACAGTGTCGAGCTCGTGGCCGTGCATAACCAAAATCCTCCGCCCATCAGCGGTGCAATGGATGGCATGTTTTTGAATCGTAATCGCCCCATACGCCCCGAGATGACCGGCGAGAAACTCGTCATGGTTACCCGGGATGTAGATAATCCGAGTTCCTTTGCGCGCTTTGCGCAGAATTTTTTGGACGACATCGTTATGGGACTGCGGCCAATAAATGCCGCGGCGAAGCGACCAGATGTCGATTAGGTCACCAGCAATATAAAGAGTTTGAAACTCGTTCTCGCGCAGGAAATCGAGCAAAGCCTTCGCCTTGCTCCCTCGAGTCCCGAGGTGCACGTCAGATATCCAACCGGTGCGGTATTGTTTCATGCGAAAGGAACCCGCCGGAATTTCTTCGGTGGGCGTGCCCTTCCTTACCTAACCCAATGGCTCCCGCTCGGTCTGAGCATCTAATTTGAAGCTAAAGTCAGCTTGAAAAAAGTTGTCGCTGTCCACGCGGATGAGGCTGCGATCCAGTTCCCCAGACGCGAAAGAGGCTAGAGAGCGATTGTTACAACCGCGTGACGTCGAGGTAACAATCGAGTGAATTTGCCGCCGCTGAATTGCGCGACTTTCGGGAGCAACTGCTGCACGCCCGCAGTTGGCGGCGCGCGCCATCCGGGCCTGCTGCCACGCAATCGTAACATTTAAAACTTTGCCCGTTTTGGGCCGAGTTCGCATCCTCTTGCGGTGGAAATTACCGCTCCCATTCCATCGGTCGACGTTGCGCGAAGCGAGGCGCGCCGGAGCCGCGATCTGGTCGAGCGGAGCATTAAGTACTTCTTTGGTGGCAACGCCATCATTGCTCTCGTCGTGCTCGCATTGATCACGATTTTCCTTTGCCGCGAGGGCTTCGGATTCTTCGGCCAAAACCTGCGCAATCTGCGCGTCTACCGCACCGCTGGGCTCGAATACGTCGACATCATCCGCGCGCAAGCCGAGCAACACGCGGCACTCACGCGCTCTCTCAACCAGATTCGGCTGCGCGAATTCAAAGCGCTCTTGCAACACGGCGGGACCGCCCCGGAAGCGCAGACCGCGCTCGGACCTTTCGATCAATTCGCCTCGGCCTTCGGCGATGCCGGTGACGAGCTAAACGGTCTCACTTCGGATCTGAATGATGAGGCGATGGGCTTGAAAGAAGCGATCGCCAAGCGCGACGAGATGATGGCGGAACGGGAGCGGCTCATTCGCGGCGGGCAAGCGCGGGCGGCGGCGCAAATTGTCGTTCCGCCCGTCAATCAGGCGGCAGCGATCGCGACCTTGCGGGCGAGCGCGCCAACTTTCCGCCTAACGAGTTCGGCGATTGCCGCCAGGCTCGCCGGACTGCTCAAGAGCGCGCCGCGCCTAACGAGTCCGCCGGTCGAAAAGCAGTTTCGCCAATGGAAGGAACAAGTCCGCGGCTTTGTCGCAACTCTGCCGGCGGCTTACGAGCAACTGGTGAACTGGAACCCGGCCCTGCCTGTGCCGTGGTATCGCGGAATCACCGCCTTTCTTTTCGGCCACGACTGGATCACCGCCAGTTTCTGGCAGGATTGGTACGGCATCCGGCCATTGTTAGTCGGCTCCATCATGGTCTCGTCGGTGGCGCTCATTATCGCGATCCCGTTCGGTGTCGCGGCCGCGATTTACGTGAGTGAAATTGCCGGGCGGAGCGAAAAAAAACTGATCAAACCGTACATTGAATTTATTGCCGCGATCCCGTCCGTCGTGCTCGGTTTTTTCGGTATCGCAGTCGTGGGCGAAGCGATCCGCGCGGCCTCGCAGTCACATTGGTTAAGCTGGGTTTCTTTTTTTCCTATTAGCGAGCGACTGAATGTTTTCACCGCCGGTGCGCTCCTCGCGTTAATGGCGATCCCGACCATTTTCACCCTTTCGGAAGACGCCCTCCGCAATGTGCCGCGCGGGTTCAAAGAAGCTTCCTACGCGCTCGGCGCGAATCGCCTGCAGACGATCGGCCGCGTGCTCGTGCCGGCGTCGCTTTCCGGCATCATCTCCGCCATCCTGCTCGGGCTCGGCCGCGTCATCGGCGAGACGATGGTGGTGCTGCTCTGCGCGGGCAATCGGATTCAGATCCCTGATTTCAGCGAAGGCCTCGGCGCATTTTTTCAACCAGTCCACACCATGACTGGGATCATCGCGCAAGAGATGGGCGAAGTGGTGCGCGGCAGCATTCATTACCGCGCGCTCTTCATGGTCGGGCTGGTGCT
Organism: Chthoniobacterales bacterium; assembly: GCA_013815325.1. Lineage (GTDB taxonomy): Bacteria > Verrucomicrobiota > Verrucomicrobiia > Chthoniobacterales > UBA10450 > Palsa-1392. The sequence goes on along the minus strand of JACDGM010000109.1, from coordinate 3,220 downwards.
TTTCACCATCACCCTCGGGATCAATTATCTCGCGCAAAAAATCGTGCAGCGCTACCGGATGAGCATCGGCTAAATGAAGGCCCTAACGACTCAGCAACGACGCACCCGACTGGCGGAGCGGATCGCGTTCTGGAGCTTCCGGATCGCGACTTATGTTGTCATCGCCGTCACCAGCTACATCTTCCTCGACATCGGCATCAAGGGCGCGCGGACGGTCTTCACCCTGAAGCCTCCGTTTGTGAACCTGCCGTTTCTGACCGAGTCGCCCGAGACGCTCTACGTGTTCGATTACGAGGGGAAAAAGCTAACGTTAGGCGACCCCGAGTTTCGCGAATGGCAGGCGCAACACCCGGCGGCGACGGTCGAGCCGAGCACGGTTGCCTACTCTGCCGGCGGCATCTGGCCATGCATCGTCGGCACCGCGCTGCTTGTCATCGGCTCGATGGTGGTGGCGTTATTTATCGGCATCAGCAGCGCGATTTATCTAAGCGAATACAGCATGAATGGCCGCGCGATTCGGCTGATCCGGATCGCGATTTTAAATCTGGCCGGCGTGCCCTCGATCGTTTTTGGGCTTTTCGGTTTCGGACTCTTCGTATCTTTTTCACTGGAACGTCTCGCTCCTGGCGGGCTGGTTTACGCTCGGGCTGATGGTGCTGCCCGCGATCATCACTGCGAGTGAGGAAGCGCTCCGCGCCGTGCCGCAGGGATTGCGCGAAGGCTCGCTCGCGCTCGGGGCGACGAAGTGGCAGACGATTCGCAAAAATGTGCTGCCCTACGCGATGCCCGGCGTGCTGACCGCTTCCATCCTCGGAATCGCGCGCGTCGCCGGTGAGACCGCCCCGATTATGTTCACCGCCGCCTACGCGCTGCGCGACCGCATGCCGTGGCAGGTGAAACATTGGACCGACTTTTTCTTCGAGGGCGTCATGGCGCTGCCGTATCACATTTATGTCGTCAGCTCGAAGATTCCGCAGAACGAGTACACCGAGCGCGTGCAATACGGCGCGGCCTTCGTCTTTCTCGGGCTCGTGATGCTGATCGCGATGACCTCAGTCCTGCTGCGCGAACGCAGCCGGAGCCGTTTGTCATGGTGAACTCGATCCTTATGCCGGAAATCATTTCAACCACTTCAGCCGACCGCTTCGAGCCGGCGCCGCCTAACGAGAACCGCGTGATGATCGAGATCGACGATCTGAGCTTCGCTTACGGCAGCCACGATGTGTTGCACGAAGTTAGCCTGCAAATCCCACCACGCGCGGTAACGGCGTTCATCGGGCCGTCCGGTTGCGGAAAAACCACCCTGCTCCGCTGTCTCAACCGCATGAACGATCTCGTCGATGGCGCGCACATCACGCGCGGCGCGATTCGTATCGAGGGCCGCGACATCAATGCGCCTGAAGTCGATGTGGTGAATCTGCGACGACGAATCGGGATGGTCTTCCAAAAATCAAACCCGTTCCCGAAATCGATCTACGACAACATCGCCTACGGTCTGCGCATCGCGGGGGTGAAGAAGACTTCGAAGATCAACGAAGCGGTCGAGAAGAGCCTGCGCTCCGCCGCACTCTGGGAGGAAGTGAAGGACCGGCTCGAGCGGAGCGCGTTCGGCCTTTCCGGCGGCCAGCAGCAGCGGCTTTGCATCGCGCGTGCGCTCGCGGTTGAGCCCGAGATTGTGCTCATGGACGAGCCTTGTTCCGCGCTCGATCCGATCGCGACAGCCAAAGTGGAGGAGCTCATTCGGATCCTAAAACAGGATTACACAATCGTGATCGTAACTCACAACATGCAACAGGCGGGCCGCTGCTCCGATCACACCGCCTTCTTCTATCTTGGGCGGTTGATTGAATTCGGAGCGACCGCCAAGATATTCTCGCAACCCTCGCAGCGGCAAACGGAGGACTACATCACCGGACGATTCGGTTGAGAGAGGGCAACATGATGCTTCCGAAACATATCCTGGGAACTTTCGATGAAGCGCTGGCCACGCTACGCAACAACGTGCTCATGATGGACAGCCTGGCGACGCGCAGTCTCGACAACGCGCTCAACGGATTGCTGCAGCGCGACGACGATCTTTGCGCGACCGCGATCGCGGATGACGAAGAGATCGATCAGCTCGAGAAACAGGTAGACAAGGATGGGATCGAGTTACTTTTGCGTTTCCAGCCAGTGGCCTCGGATCTGCGACGCGTCGTTTCCGCGATGAAACTCTGTCCAACCTCGAGCGCATGGGCGACCAGGCGGTGAGCATCGCGCGCAAGGCAAGAAAGTTGAACCGGCATCCGGCGTTGAGCGAAGTGGAACTGATCACGCCCATGCGCGAGCACGCCATGCGCATGTTCAAGGACAGCGTTGATGCCTATGTGCAGGAAGACGTCGAGCTTGGGCGCGCTTTGAAAGCGCGGGACAAAGCGCTCGACGAGATGAATGCCGTCGCCAGCCGGCGTCTGATCGAACAGATGGCGCAGGATCCGGATCAGTTGCGCGGTTATTTGAACCTCATGTTTATCGCCCGGCATCTCGAACGGGTCGGCGACCACGCCACCAACATCGCCGAGGACGCGGTCTACGCCGGCCGCCGCAGCGGAGGACATTCGGCACCAGGGATCTCCAATCTCTGTCTGAAATGCGACTCTACTTCCTCCCCCATCGAGAGGCCGATGGACCGGATTGGAAGCAGCCGGAAGACGAGCGCCTAACGAAAATAGGACGTAGAGGAAAGCTGCTCCAGCTCTGCCCGCCAAAATGTTGAAGGTGTAAAGGCGCTCGCACCGGCGTCACGTTTTCTTTTCGGTCAACGGCGCAAGATTGGCGATGAGGGCGTCGATTGCCGTAAATCTTTTTGTCGACCCTTCGTGGGCTTAGTCGCCGATTGCGCACATTATCGTAATGTCACGGATGCGGTGCAAGCGCTCCCGGGAAAGTTCATCCACCAACCATAGCTTTTCAGCGCGGCAGTTGTTGCGACTAGCTCACCTTCCACCCCCGAGGAATTAAGCTGACAGCCCGAGCGGGTTGCGTTTTCCCAATTGTCGAATTGCCTGCCCGGCTAGTTACTCAGCGGCCGCTCGCGTCGAAGGCCAGACCGGACGGCCGGATGACATTCGCGAAAACCGTGCCGGCGCCCGCGGGGGTGAACTTCTCCACCGTGCTCCCGGCAAAATTGGCCGCGTAGAGATTGCCCGCGCGATCGAAGGCGAGCGCCATCGGGAAGTTC
>JACDGM010000019.1 GCA_013815325.1 Chthoniobacterales bacterium | reverse complement strand
GGCGAGTGAAGCGGCCGAGCTTCTTGAAGCTCGAGGTGGAGGAGGTCGCCTGGGGCCTCGCGTTCGTAGCGCAGGACAGGAGGTTTTGGAGGTTCGAGAGAAGAGAGGCGATTGAGGTGATGACGGCGCAGGACGCGGGCAAGAGTGGCCTTGGAGACGGGGAGAACCATCCTGATTTGAGCGTAAGAGCGGCGTTGGCGGCGCAGAACGAGGATCTGGGCTTCGAGTTGGGAGCTGGTCTTGCGAGGCTGGGAAAGAGGCCTGGAGGAATGATCGTGCAAGCGCTGAGGGAAGCCAGCCTGCTGGGCGCGGGCGAGCCATCGACGAACGGTCTTCTCGCAGACGCCGAAAGCGACGGCAGTGGTCCGCAAGGAGAAGCCGAACTCAGTGTGTTGGAGTGCCATTTGGGCTCGCGTGAGAGGAGTAAGAGTGGCATTAGCGTGCATGTTGTCCGTGCGCAAAGGCGTGGGTTGAGTGTTGATCCACCACCATCCTGCCTCACCCTTCCCGTGCGGACAACGTCTTGAAACATGACACCTAACCATGCGATGGAGCGAACGGCCACCCGCCGTGCGTTCACATTTCGCGGCGCTTAACCCCGGCGTAATCGTCGGCCAGCGTAGTGCCCATGACAGCAACGACGCCATCAAAACCAAGCTCAAGCAAATCGAAGACGAATGGGCGAAAGCGGCCATGGACAAAGACCACGGCGCTGCATCAAAGCAAAGCCGACTACGTTGACGAAACCAAATCCACCACCGACACCATGAGTTCAGCGGCCATCTCCAACATGGAAGTGCACGTTTACGCGCCGAACCTAGCCACCGTCACCGGGGACTACACCGAAAAAGGCAAGAACAAGAGCGGCAAATCATTCAGCCGCACCTACAGCTGGGTCGGCAGATCTTCCGTTTGGAGATACAACCGCGTGCGCGGCGTCGAGGCTGCCGGCCCTGCTGGCCAAAAGCAGGGCCGGTTCTGATTACGCCTATACCGATCGCAAGCGATCTGCATCACACTCGCGGGTGCGGTTTCTTCTTAGTCTACCTGAATGAGGTTCGGGTCGCTTTATTGTTTGGCCTCCCTTTCACTTTCGTGATTACGTCGTCACCGGCCTTAAACGGGTTCTCCATCCTAGGAGAATTTGATCGTTTCCTCCAGCGTCGACAGGGCTATCTCTTCAATTTCGCGAGCTGCTGACGTTCGTATTCGGCGTCATCGTCGCCGAACACTTCGGTATAGGTGTCCATGATGAGCTGACCGCCGTCTTGATGGCCTTGCCACTTGGCAATCAACTTCTTGTCTACACCTGCCCTCCACAACTTTCGAATCAGGCAGCGGCGGATCGAGCGCTGAGAGAAATTGGGGTAGCCGAGCCGTTCGCACGCTGCTCGCAGCGCCTTCTTCGCATCTTTGATTGCGAACACCCGGTTTTCAGCGGAAAAGGCCCAGCCATCACGTTCCAAGCGCAACAGCAGCTTCTTCAACTCGGGATAAAGCGGAACATAGAAGCGTGTGTCTGTCTTGTGGCGGCGGATAGTGAGGCGGTTCAATTCCCAATCTATATCTCCCCACCTCAGCGAGGCTGCTTCCGCCTGGCCGAGCCCAGCGAGCCCGAGAAATTCCACAAAATCTGCGGTCGCAGCTGCAAACCGGGTGTATTTTTGAGACCGGATTTCCTCCACGATCGTCTGAAGCTGATCAGTCGTCGGCACGAGTCGCACCGGTTCCTGCGGCTTCTTCCAGCCCCTCTGCACTCCAGCAAACGGGGAGTGGGCGATGACGTGATCGCACACGGCGATATGAAAGACCTGCTTCAACAGACCGGCGTAGCGGTTGTAGGTCGTGTTCTTGAGGCGGTTCTCCTGAAGAGCGAGCCATTCGTCCAAGTGGGATGAGCGAACTTGCCGAACTTCGATGTCGAGACCTCCAAGCCAAGTCTGCTGCAGCTGCGCAATGATGGACGCGTTCGTCGCCTGCGTCTTCGCCGATTTTCCGCGATTGGCTGCGACAAACTTGTGCAGAAGTTCGCGCAGCGTGGTCTTCTCCACTTCGCGATCGACAACTTGCAGGTTGCGCATCCATTCGCGGAGACGCCGCTCAGCAATCTTCCGGTCCGTAGTTCGCAGCGAACATTCGCGGCGCTTACCGCGAATTTTCTTCACTCCATAGTAGCGGCAAGACCGTGTGTGCCGGTACAGGCCAGGAAAGTTGGCCACCTTGACGTAGTCGGCGGCTGGAGCCGCGATTGAGGTACGATCTATCATCCGTTCGAGTGAGCCGGAAGTACTGGCAGAATTTGCTCCTGCTCCACTTACCAGCTGCGCACAATGGCGCCTCTTTTTTCGGGTGCAACTCAGCGATAAGTCGCTCTGGTAACAACCTTGTGACTGAACAAGACTACTGCAGACCAGAGCGGTCAGATGTGGACTTTTCGTTGATGGAAATATTTGTCGCAGATGATACTTTCTGATCGTTCTTTGGCTCGAACCGCATTCCGACGCTGTTGGTTTGCTGTCGTTTCAGACGTGACTTTTCTGGACGGAACTGGACTGTTCGGAAAGTGTCCGGGGGGCAAAACGGGTGGACTCACCCGAACGGGGTGAGGCGAAGTTTCACTCGTAGAGCTCACCGGACGAAAGTCTTCGGGGGTATAGCTCAGTTGGTAGAGCGTCTCGTTCGCAATGAGAAGGCCAGGGGTTCGAATCCCCTTACCTCCAGCCTTCGCTTGGAGCGCAGCGGAAAGCGAAGGCTGCCACGCCGTAATGAAATGAAGGCGGGCCGCGTCGAAAACAGTTTTCCGACGGCGCTCCAAGACTACGGCTTGGCAGGCCAGCCCCAGCGGTTCGTTAGGCAATGCTCGCGGCCGGTGCCGGTGAAGGCGGAGCCGCCGTCGCCAGCCGGCCGTTGACGAAATCCACTATCTGCTGCACCCGTTCGCCGCGGCCGCGCTCGAAAAGGAAGAGGGAATTTGCCCGCCGGCCATTCTCCCCGCCGATGACCAGATTTTCCGAAAGAAATTTCGGCGCCCGCCCTACCGAGCAACCATCAAGATTGATGGTTTGCGCTCGAGCACGCCAGCCGTGGCGGGCTATGAAAAGAAGCTTGGCGGCATCTTCGTTGGTCGCCACCAGAACCCCGGAAGAATTCGCCGGGACTCCGCGCAGGCGACTGGCGATGCACGGCACTGCCCAGGCGACTGTCTCGCCTAACAAATTTTCCCGCGCGAAAGCGGAGGCGTAACGCGAGGAGAGCGTCGTGGGGATGATGGACGAAGCGTCGCGGCCGGCCGGCCCGTTCAATTTTTTCCAGATCAGCCAGAGCTTCACGCGCACTGCCCGAAAAATCTTCGGGGCGAAATAGAGAATGATCGAGAGGAGAAGAACAAAAATGCCGAGTGCCCAGAGCGGGTTGTAATGTATAAGAGCGAGGCCGCCGAGGACAGTCACGTCTTCGAGCAGACTGAGCCCGATATTCGAAAACGGCTCGGGCGAAGCGTTGGCTACCAGACGCGTCGAGGCTTTGGCGGAGTGGGTGACGAGACTCGCGCCGCCTGCCGCAAGCGCGACCGCGAGGTCAAATGCCGGAGTGGTTTGTCCAAGGACGCGAATGGCAAGAAGCGCGCCGCCGATTGGGCGAATAATCGTGTGGACCGTGTCCCAAGCTGAATCGACCCACGGAATTTTGTCGGCGAAAAATTCCAGAACGTAGAGCGTGCCCGAAATCCAGAGGATCACCGGATTGCTGAGGATGGCGAGCGACTCGTAGGCCGGCCCGAGGACGATCCAGTGCTGCTGAATCGCGAGCCCGGTGACGAAAACCGTGAGGTAAAGATTTAGCCCGGCGAGGCAGGCGAGGCCAAGCGCGACGCCGAGAAGCTTCAGCTGGTCCACGCGAGAATTATGCGGGCACGCCGAGGGAAGTCACGCGCTTTCGGTTTGCGAGGCAGGCGCAGCGCTGATAACTCCTGCCCATGCTCGACATCCGTTTGATTCGCGAAAAGCCCGACTTCGTCCGAAGCCGGCTCGCCACCCGTGGCAGCGGTGAAGAGCAAAAGATCGACGAAGTCCTCGCCGTCGATGCGGAACGGCGCAAACTGGAAACAGCGCTGCAGCAGTTTAATGCCGACCGCAAACGGCTGAGCAAAGAGGTCGGCGTTGCACGCAGCCGGGGCGATGATTGCGCCGAGGTGGAGGAGCGCGTCCGCAAAATCGGCGACGAGATCGCGGAGCTCGTTAGGCAAACGGCGGCCGCGGAAGAGCAACAGCGCGATCTGTTGCTCAATATTCCCAACCTGCCCCACCCGGGTGCCCCGGTTGGGAAGACCGCCGCGGAGAACCCGGTGGTGCGCACATGGGGCGAGAAACCCCGGTTCAGCGGGCCGGTCCTCGATCACATCGCGCTCGGCGCGAAGCTGCAGCTTTTCGACACGGAACGGGCGACCAAGCTGAGCGGGAGCGGGTTCATCTGCTTTACCGGCGCGGGCGCGCGGCTGGAGCGCGCGCTGATCCAGTTCATGCTCGATCTGCACAGCCGCGAACATGGTTATCTGGAGGTCAGCCCGCCCTTTCTCGTTAGGCGCGATTGCATGATCGGGACGACGCAGTTGCCGAAGTTTGAGGAGGACATGTACGGCTTCGAGGATGGCGCGATGTTCCTCGCCCCGACGGCCGAGGTGCCGGTGACGAATCTCCACCGGGAGGAGATCCTGGCGGCGTCGGAGTTGCCGAAAAAATATGTCGCTTACACGCCTTGTTTCCGCCGGGAAGCCGGGTCCGCAGGCCGCGAGACGCGCGGGATAATTCGCGTGCATCAGTTCGACAAGGTGGAACTGGTGAGAATCACGAGGCCGGAAGATTCTTACGCCGAACACGAAGCGTTGACCGCGGATGCGGAGCGCGTCTTGCAGTCGTTAGGCTTGCACTACCGCGTGATTGAATTGTGCACCGGCGACGTCGGATTCGGCTCGGCGAAAACATACGATCTCGAGGTCTGGTCGCCCGGACAGAATACCTATCTTGAAGTTTCGAGCTGCTCGAACTTCGAGGACTTCCAGGCGCGCCGGATGAATCTCCGCTTCAAAGAAGCGGAAGGAAAAAACCGCTTCCCCCATACGCTCAACGGCTCCGGCACTGCCTTGCCGCGTCTCTTCGCCGCGCTCGTGGAAGCGTACCAGCAGGCGGATGGGTCGGTCCGGGTCCCTGAAAAGTTGCAGGCATATTTCGGCGCAAAAGAAATTCGTTAGGCGGGCGGCGTTTCTGCGAAAAGGTCGAGCTGGCCGCGCTCGTTAGGCGAGATGGTCTCGACCGAAGGCAAGGGGAACTCGAAGCCGAGCCGTTGCGCGAGCCGCTGGCAGGTGGCGGGCGCAAAACCCTCGTAGTGGTTGTTCACGAAAGTCCAGACGCTGCGAATTTCGTCGAGGTGTCGCTGAATGCGGAGCGCCCAACTGTCGAGCGCGGCTTCACGTTTCCAGAGCAGCTTGTCGTAGCGATGGACCCGTTTCCCGTCGCCATCATATTTCGTTACCGCGTGGCCAAGCAGCCGGAGGTAAAGGAAGTCAGTCGTAAGCGGCTGGAATTCGAAGGGCGCGAGGTTGCGCTCATTGAGCGGGCTGGTGTCGGACCAAACCCAGCAGAGCCGATGCTTTTCAAAGAGCCGAATGAAATTGGGCCGATGCCAGCCGGGATGGCGGAACTCGACCGCAAAACGAAAATCGCCCGGGAGCTGCGCGACGAAATCGCGAAAGGCGGTCTTTTCCTCTTTCGGGCCGTACGACGGCGGCAATTGAATCAGAACGACCTGCAGCTTCGGCGCGAGCGGCTCGAGCGCGTGGAGAAAATCGAGCAGCTCGCCCCGGCAATCGCGCAGCCGCCGTTCGTGGGTGAGCGCCCGCGGCAGTTTGCAGGCGAACCGGAAATTCGCCGGCGTCATCTCGATCCAGCGCCGTGCCGTCGTCTCGGCGGGCACGCTGTAAAAAGTGGAGTCGATCTCAACCGCCGGAAAATGGCGGGCGTAAAATTCGAGCCAGCGACTCGACGGCCAATCCGCCGGGTAGAGCGGCCCGCTCCATTCGTCGAAGCTCCAGGCGCACGTGCCGATGCGGATTTTTTGCTGGTCGGTCAGATTCAAACGTCTCTGTTTATTCGTGCTATCGGATGAGAAGGAGCGAGTGCGCTTTTCCCCCGCTTTCGGTCGGGGCGGAGAGCGGGTGCCCAGCTTGACGCCGCGAACAACGTTCAGTACCCTGCGAATCCGAATGAGCCATCGATTTCGCTTCCTCCTTTTGGCCGCCGCGGCCTGCATTCTCTTTCCGCAGCGAAGCCCGGCTCCGGTCGTCTTTCGTCCGAACGACAAGGTGAAATATCAGGCCCCGGGAGAAGAGGAGATCAGCGGCAACGCCGAGGAACTCTTCCAGACCGGACAGAAGGCGGAACAGGAAGGTAATCGTTCGCGCGCGCTCAAGGCCTACCGCACCCTCGTCAAAAAACATCCGAAATCGACCCTCGCTTCCGGCGCGCTCTTTCGTTACGCGAAAATTCTGGAGGAAAACGGCGACCTCATCAAAGCCGCCGGCTCCTATCGGGCCTTGATGGAATTTTATCCAAACACTGAGCATTTCGCGGAGGCGATCGAAGCGCAGTTCCGCATCGGCGAGCTCTACGTCAACGGGAAAAAAATCAAACTCCTCGGCGTGCCGCTGGGGACTTCGATGGACAGCGCGGTCGAGGTCTTCGCCGCGATCGTGCGCAGCGCGCCCTATGGCCGCTACACGGCGCGGGCGCAATTCGATATCGGGCGCGCGCGCGAGAAGCAGGGCGCGGGGGATCTCGCCATCAATGCCTACCAGGCTGTAGTGGAGAAATTCCCTAACGATCCGCTGGCGGTCGATGCGCAATATCAGATCGGCTACATCTGGTTGAAGGCCGCCAACGGCGGCAGCTACGATCCAAACGCGACCGAGCAGGCGCGGACCGCATTCCAGGATTTCCTTTTCCGTTTTCCGAAGAGCGAAAAGGCTCCGCAAGCGCAGGACAACCTGCGCAAGCTGGATCAGCGGCAGATGGGCAATTCACTCGAGGTTGCCCAATTTTATGACCGCCACAAAGAGTATCGCGCCGCTGTCATTTATTATAATGAAGTGATTCGGCAGCAGCCGGGATCGCAGGCAAGCGCGGTGGCCAAGCATCGGATCGACCAACTGCGCGCGAAGGTCGGAGACGCCAAACTGCAATCGGCGGCCATGATCGCGGAACAGAACGCGAAGAAGAATCCGCCGAAAAAATCGATAGCGCAGGCGCCCCCCGCAGAGCCGCCTCCGCACGAAGAACGCGAGCCGGCCCGGCCGGAGATGCGGGCCGATTCGAGCGACCTCGCGCCTTTGCCGCCTTCGGCCGATTCGCTCCCACCGCCTGCTTCGGCCGGTGCTTCCGCTTCGCCGGATGTTTCGGCCACGCCCGAGCCATCGCCTACGCCTGAGGCGTCGGCCACTCCGTAGGTGAGAAGGCTCTGCGCCGCGGCGCTGCTGCTGTTTTCGTTAACCGGCTGCGCCGGCTATCACATCGGTCCGATCCAGCCGTATTATCTGCGGGCGGTCCATTCCATCGCCATCCCGACCTTCAAGAACAGCACGCTTATCCCGCGCATCTCGGTCCTCATCACCGACAGCGTCGTTAAGCAATTCCAACAGGACGGCACATATCGCATCGCTGGCAGAGACGATGCGGACGCCATCCTAATAGGCGAAATCGACCAGGTCGTGCGCGCGCCCGCGCGCTCGGTGCGCGGGAACGTTCTCGCCACCGTGGAGTTTAATCTCGTAATGAAGGTTCGTTATTCGCTCGTCGACCGCGCCACCGGCAAAGCTCTCGGGCCGGCGGCATTCGTCTACGGCACCACCAGCTTCTTCGTCGGCGACGACATCACAACTGACGAGCGGCAGGCGCTTCCCCTCGCTGCCGAAGAGCTGGCCGTTCATCTCGTCAGTCAGTTGAGCGAAGGCTGGTAAGGCCGTGAAAGGCGAAGCGCAGCTCTGGCAGATACTGAACGATAAACTGGAGACGCTGCGGGCCGGGGGGCGGTTCCAGGAAGCAACTCGCCTCGCGGAAACCGCGCTTAAATTGGCCAGCCGAATTTTTGCGGAAAACCATCCATCGTTAGGCACGAGCTACGAACGGCTCGGGCTCCTCTTCGAAGAGCAAGGCAGGCGCGATCGGGCGAAGCCCTACCTTGCCAAAGCGCTGAGGATCGCGGAACACGTCGCTCCGGCGGACCAAAGCCTCATCTACCGCCGTGCGCGCCGCCTCGCTTATCTCTGCGAAGTGCTCGGGGAACAGGAAGCGGCGATCGGTTTTTACGAAACGGCGATCCACGCGGGCAGTCAGCTCGAGCCGATTGCGCACCGCGAGCTCGGGACGCTGCTCAACAACGTGGCCTTGATTTATCGTAAGAGCGGCCAGCAAAAAGCGGCCGAACCGTATTACCTTCAGGCGCTCGAGCTCTACGAAAAACAGCTCGGACCGAACCATCCCGATGTCGCCGCGGTCCTGAACAATCTGGGGGTGTTTTACACAAACGAGCGGCGTTATTCCGAAGCGGAAGACATGCACCGGCGCGCTCTCGCCATTCGCACCCGGGCCCATCCCGCTGGGCACGCCGATATCGCGCAATCGCATTGCAACCTGGCGGTCGTTTTTCATTCGCGCGGGGAATACGCGGAGGCGGGAGAGCTTTATCGCCGATCGCTCGATGCTTGGGAGCAGCTTGCGGCGAGCCCGCCGGAAGACTACGAGGTCGTGGTCTCGAATTACGCCGACCTCCTGCGCTCGTTAGGCGAGGCGCGCAAAGCGGCCGCCATCGAAGGGCGCGCCCGCACAAAGCGCCGGGCCTGATTGGCGCTTGCGGTCGAGACGGTCGCGGGCACTTTACAGCCCCTCGGGCGCGACGCTCACGTGGCGGAATGGCAGACGCGTACGGCTCAGGACCGTATGGGGAAACCCGTGGAGGTTCGACTCCTCTCGTGAGCAGCGTCCAGCCTAACGACCGAAGATCCCCCGGAAGCCGCCGCGCGCCTCCGGCCTTTGCGCGAGTTGCGCCGGCCAGCACTCCACGATCTCGAGGGCGAGAAAGCGGAAGAGCGTGAGGCGCGCGAATTTGATGTCGAGGCGCAGGTTCTTCGAGATTTGCGCGATCGAGCGGCTGCCGTTGAATTGAGAGGCGAATTGGGCTTCCGCGGCCGTGAGACGCAAATGTTGCACCCGCTCGGAGCCGTCGCGGGTGTAAGCCGGCACGCCGGCGGGATCGACCGTCGCCTTCGTTTCGAGCTCCTGGTATTGCACGAAACGCAACGTGCTAAGCGCCCACTGATCGATGTTTTCCTCGGTCAAAGGCAGATCGTGGGTGTAGGCGGGCAACTCCTGTTGCTCGAAAACAAAGCGCACGCGCTCGGCCGTCCAAAGTTGGGCGAATAATTTCTGCCCGTAGTGCTGCACGAGCTGCAAGCCCGGCTCGCGCAGGATGAGGTCCTCTTTCAGGAGCGTGACGAAAAGCGGACAACCGCTACGGGTCTGTTGGTTGCGCGCCGCATCGATCCGTTCCGTTTCCAGGTTAAGGATGGTGACGGGCGGTTCTTCGCAATAAAGATTTGGATCCCGCGTCGTCACCACGACCACATGGCCGTCGCGCGCCAGCAGCTCGATCGACGGCCGCGACCAGAACGCCCGCAGCGCGCCTGTGAGTTTTTCGCGCGCGATCGTCTGCAAGGCCCAATGGAGCGAAAAAAAACTCGAGTCACCGCAGAAATAAGCATTGCTCAAATCCGGCGAAACGGACTCAGCCTGGAAGACGGCGGCAGGCGGCTGCGGTGTCTCTGATTTTGGAATGGGAGGAGGAGCGGTGGAGGAAGATTTCTCAGCCACCTGTTTCGAAGTTGTTGCTTCTCCTGCCATTACCGGCTCGCCAGAGGGACGGGAAAGCGGCTGCTCGGCTGCGCGGATCGGTCCCGGTCTGGTCGTCGGCGGAGCGGACATCGGTTCTGCACGGGATGGCGTTGCCGGCTGCGTCAAAGGTTCATCCTCCCCTTTGCCTAACGAATCCGAAGCAGACCGCACCTCGACCGGTTTTGCAGATTTCTCGATCATCGCGGAGGCCTTGGCGTCCTTCACGGCGCAAGCCCCGTTCGCGAGATAATTCTGCACCGCGTTGATGAGCGACTCGGAGGTGAACGGTTTGCTTAACGAGCCGATGACGTTGGGAATTTCAGTTCGGTCCGGCTGCAGATCGCTCCCGAAGCCCGACATATAAACCACTGGAATTTTCGAGGTCACTGCGTCGGCCATCAGTTTGCGGCAGACCTCGTCGCCCTTCATGTCGGGCAGAACGTAATCGAGCAAAATGAGAGCTGGCGCAGTTGCGCGGCAGGCCTGCAGCCCCTCTTCCGCAGTCGGCGCGGTGACGACGTCGTAATGCTCCTCGGAGAGGATTTCCTTCACGAAGCTGAGCAGCATCAAGCTATCGTCGATCACAAGAATGGTGTGCGTGGCGCTTTTTGCCGGTTCTTTTCCCGGCGCCTTCTCCGGCTCCGTGCCGCGCGCTTCATCAATGTGCCGCACCGCCTCCATTAACAAGACCTGCCAATCGAGCGTGATCGTCCGCGGCGTGCCCTCCGGCACCGGCACCTCCGAAATCACGCCGCCTTTCCAATCGACGATTTGGTTGAAAGCCTCGCGACCTTCCTTGCCCGGTGCCGTCGCATGGCGCACCTGGCCGTTTTCGAAATAGACGCGGGCCTTTCCCTTGCGCGGACCGGTGAACTCCAGCATCGAAGTCGCGCCGCTGATGCACTTCAATTGAATGATGTCGGCGATGTGCAGATCGCTCAAAGTCCCCTGGAACCGTTCGCCCTCCGCGCTGCTTCCGGGGGCGAGGAGCGCCTCGACCAGCGTCATAAAATCGGCGCGCGGAAATGGTTTCTCCAGGAAGTGCATCGCGCCCAAGCCAGCAACCTGCTCGCGTTGCGCGGTGAAATGCGTGGCGGTCAGGATAATGGCGCGCGCATTGGGATGACTCGTGCGCAGATCGTAAATAAACTCCTGCGCCGAATCATAAACCGAATCCACATCGAGGACAAATAGATCGGGTTTCTGCGCGACCGCGAGCTGCTGCGCCTCGCCAACGGAGCGCGCGAAGGCGCTGTTCGTTCCGGGAAGCGCTTCCTCCAGCGAGGAAGCAATTTCGGCGCTGAGGTTTTCGTCCGGCTCGAGGATTAAAACCTGGGGAGTAGGGGTGGAGGATGTGGCAGGGGCGGCGGAGCTGGCTTCATTCACAATGTTGTGGACCAATTAACGAAACCGCCGTTCGCAAGTCACGCCTTTTTGCCCACCATCTGCGCGCGCGGGAGCGGGCGAACGTTTGCGCGTCCTGCTGCGCCAGTTTGTTGCCCCTGGCTCTTGCGGGCGGCTCGCCTAACGATGCCTAGCGCGTGTGCACACCGGTCGTAACGGCATGACCGTTATCCGTCTTCACGGTCGTAGAGCAGCTGGAGAAAGCCGCAATTAAGATGATGGCGCCGAGCGCGGAAAGAAGAGTGGTTCGCATAATTTTGATTGATTCATTCTACATTCGTAAGGGACCGCTCAAGTGAGCGTCCCCAACTGCTCGCTTAAACGTGGTTGAACGAAAACCTTCTGCGCTGAAGTGCGCGGCGAGTTCTCGCCGGCTGATCTTGCCGCGTTCGTTCGCGGGCAGCGCCGTCACCAAAAAAATCCGTTTCGGCACCTGCCAGCCGCTCAGGCGTTGCCGGCAAAATTCGAGGAGCGCGGTTTCCTTCGTCCCTTCCTCTGCGACGACGCAAGCGGTCACTTCCTCATTTCGCAAAGAAGAGGACCGGCCAAAAACGACCGCTTCCCGCACGCCTCGGTAGGCGAGGAGATGCGCCTCCACTTCCGCCGGATTCACCTTTTTACCCGCCACGTTTATGACATCCGAAAGCCGGCCCACGAGACGCAACCCGCTCTCGCTGATTTCCACGAGATCGTCCGGACGGAAGACGCCGTTGCTTAATTTTGTGGCGTCCGCCTCCGGGAAATAACCGTCGCCGACGGCGGCGCTGCGCACCTCGACCTGCGCCGCGCGCGCGCGCGAGTCGTTAGGCCGCAACCCGACCCCTTGCATGGGCGGCCCGACGAACCCCTCGCGTTCGTCCGTCGCCCCCCGATCGTAGCAAATTCCACCGCACTCTGAGGCGCCGTAAAAAGAATGAATCGCGCGTCGATATTTTTCCTGAAATGTGCGCGCGATATTTCGCGGGAGCGGCGCGCCGGCGGAAATGCAGAGGCGCAGTTTCGGCAGCGGCGGCGCCTCCGGCATTTCGCTGAAGGCTTGATAAAAGAGCGGCATCCCCGGGAAAACGGTCGCCTCCGTTCGCGCCAAATCGTTGAGGACCGCGCGGGGCAATCGGTCGGTGCTGATCGCCAGCGGGACGCCGCGAACTAACAATGGCGTGACCAGATTACTGAAGCCGTAGGAGTGCGAGAGCGGGATGACGGCGAAATTGAGATCGTCGTCGCTGATCCCCATCGTGTCGCAAATCTGGACGGCGTCGGCGAGCAGTTGGCCGCTGCGAACACGGATCGCGCGCGGCGCGGCCGTTGTGCCGGAGGTGAGCTTGAGAAGGGCGGGCGCGCATCCGTCCCAGTTGATCGCGCCGGCCGGATCAAGCCGCTCGGTCGGCGCATCGGGAGCGGTCATCAATCCCGCGGCACGACAGGTCTGCAAGGCCGAGGCGCGCTCTTGTGCGCTGACCGTCCGTTCGAGCGGCAGGACCACGATCCCTCGGCGCAAAGCCGCAAGCAAAAGCGCCGGCCAATGCGCGTGATTGCCAATTTGGATCCCGACGATTTCGCCCGTCTGAAAGTCGCGCAATCCGCCGGTCGTTTCGTAGTGCCGACTGAGTTCCTCGATCTCATGAAAGCGAAACAAAACCCGTCGCTTTGTGTCGTAGATCGCAGGCTCCGCGCCGCACCGCCTCAGCGTGTCGCTCCAGGCGGCGAGGAGCGGGTCATGAGTCACGCTCACTTGCGGCAACGCCATTTGGCGGCTACTTTGCCAGCTCTTTTCGACCTATGAAAACGGACATTCATCCTGAGTACCATCAGACCGACATCACCTGTGCCTGCGGGATGGTTTACCATACTCGCTCCACCCGCCGGGGCATTAAAATCGGCATCTGCGCCGCCTGCCATCCGTTTTTTACCGGCGAGCAAAAGTTTGTCGATACCGCGGGGCGGGTCGAAAAATTCGCGCGCCGCTACGGAAGCACGAAGGCTTCCCGCGCCGGCGTCGCCAAAAAAGCCTAGCTCATTCCGCCTAACGAACGGTGACCCCGAACGCTTTCGGGGTCGCCGTTTTTGTTTATGGACTTTCACTCCCTTATCCACCGCAAGCGCGAGCGTTTTCAGCAACTCGAAAACGACATCGCCGATCCGCAGCTTTTCGACAATCGCAAGCGCGCCAGCGACACCATGCGCGAGCACGCGGCCACGAAAGATTTGCTCGCGCAATGGGAGGAACTGGAGACCACTCGCCGGCAGCTCGAGGACAATCGCGAACTCGCCACGGCCGCGGACGCCGATCTCGCGAAGATGGCGCAGGAGGAAATTCCGACGCTTGAAAAGCGAGTAAATGATCTGGAATTTGCAGTGCAAATTGCGCTCCTCCCGCCTGACGAAAACGACGATCGCGACGCCATCGTGGAAATTCGCGCCGGCACCGGCGGGAGCGAAGCGGCGATTTTCGCGGCCGATCTTTACCGGATGTACAATCGTTATGCTGAGACCGCGGGATTGAAGATTGAGGACCTTGAATCGAGTCCCTCCGAGCTCGGCGGACTCAAAGAGACGATCTTCCAGATCTCCGGCGACTCGGTTTTTCGGAAACTTCGTTACGAAAGCGGAGTCCATCGCGTGCAGCGCGTGCCCGCGACGGAAGCACAAGGGCGCATTCACACTTCGACGGCGACTGTTGCGGTGCTTCCCGAGGCCGAGGAAGTCGATTTTGAATTGAAACCCGAAGATCTGCGGATTGAAGTTTGCCGCGCGGGCGGACCTGGCGGCCAGGGCGTCAACACAACCGACTCCGCCGTGCAGGTCATGTATATCCCGACCGGCCGCATCGTGCGTTGCCAGGACGGACGCAGCCAGCAGAAGAACAAGGAAAAAGCGCTCAGCATTCTCCGCGCGCGGCTGCTCGAGGACAAACAGCGGGAGGAGGAAGCAAAATATTCCGCCACCCGCAAAAGCCAGATTGGCTCCGGCGGTCGCGAAGAAAAGATTCGCACTTACAACTTTCCGCAGAATCGCATCACCGACCACCGGATTGGCCTCACGCTCTATAATCTCGACCGCATGATGGAGGGCGACCTCAACGAGATGATCTCCGCCTTGCAACACGCCGACCTCGAAGAGCGGCTGAAAGAACTGGCGCTCGCCTAACGAAGAGCTGTCCGCGTCATGAAACGATTCGCGGACAAGCGAGATGGCGCTTGGAGACGCTTCCCTCTGGGCGGTGCGGGCCTGCGTCTGGCGCGGACAAGAAGTCTGCCTTCCACGCAACCCCCGCGCTTCGCAGAGCGAAGCGTCTATAGCGCAGGTGGTCCAGCGCGATGACCGTCCTCGAAGTCCTGCAATCGACCACCGCCTACTTCAAGAAGCGCGCGATCGAAAGCCCGCGCCTAAACGCTGAGCATCTTGTCGCCCATTCGTTAGGCAAAAAACGAATCGAGCTTTACCTCGATTTCGAGCGCGCGCTGGCCGAGCCGGAGCTGGTCCCGCTCCGCGAGCTCGTTAGGCGCCGCGGCCAGGGCGAGCCGCTCCAACACCTTCTCGGGACGGTGGAATTCGCCAGCCACGTCTTTGTGAGCGACAAGCGCGCTCTCGTCCCGCGCCCCGGGACGGAGCAACTCGTGGAGTACATCGCCGATCTCCCGCTGCCGCAAAGTGCCCGCATTCTCGACGTCGGCACCGGCAGCGGCGTCATCATTCTCTCGCTTGCAGCGCGCTTTCCCGAGGCGGATCTGCACGCAGCCGACATTTCCGAAGAAGCACTTGCGCTCGCACGGGAAAATGCGGAGCGATTCGGCATTCCCGATCGCATCCATTTTTCACAGAATTATCTCCTCGAGGGCATCGAAGGCGCATTCGATCTTATCGTCGCAAACCTCCCTTACGTCGCCGCAACGGAAGCGGCGGAGCTCGCGCCCGAAGTGCAACATGATCCCGCCATCGCCCTCTTTGGTGGCCCAACTGGCGACGAATTAATTCGCGAGCTGATCGCCGCGGCGCCTCCACATCTGACTGGCGGCGGCACGCTCGCGCTCGAGCTCGGCCACGACCAGGTCGAGGGGCTGAGCGCATTCCTGGCCGCGCAAAATTATCACGACATCATCTCCAAAAAAGATTATGCAGGGAGCGCTCGGTTCCTCTTCGCGCAGCATGGATAAAATTCTCGTTCACGGCGGTTATCCGCTCTCCGGTTCCATCAAAATCAGCGGCTCGAAAAACTCGGCGCTGCCGATCATCGCCGCCAGCCTCCTGACGCGCGATCCCTGCGTTTTGCATCGTGTGCCCGATCTCAGCGACACGAATTACATGCTGCAAATTTTGATGCACCTCGGCGCGGAAGTGGAGCGCGCCAGCGGCACCGTGACGGTCAAGGCGGAGAAGGTGGAATCGATCGCGCCCTACGAAATCGTGCGCAAAATGCGCGCCTCGGTTTGCGTCCTCGGGCCATTGTTAGGGCGGTGTAAGGAAGCGACCGTTTCGCTGCCCGGCGGTTGCGTC
Organism: Chthoniobacterales bacterium; assembly: GCA_013815325.1. Lineage (GTDB taxonomy): Bacteria > Verrucomicrobiota > Verrucomicrobiia > Chthoniobacterales > UBA10450 > Palsa-1392. Next base: position 31,335 of record JACDGM010000019.1, on the reverse strand, counting down.
ATCGGAGATCGGCCAATTGATCTGCATCTCAAAGGTTTCCAGTCGTTAGGCGCGGCGGTGCGGGTGGAAAATGGCAACGTCAAAGTCTTCGCCCCGAAGTTGACTGGCGCGATCGTTAGTCTGCGGGGCAAATTCGGTCCGACAGTTCTCGGCACGGACAACGTCATGATGGCCGCTGTGCTCGCCGAAGGAACGACGGTAATCGAAGGCGCCGCGGCTGAACCGGAAGTTTGCGACCTGGCGGATTTTCTCAACAAGATGGGCGCGAAAATCGAAGGGGCCGGAACGCGCCGCATCATTATCGAGGGCGTCCATGAGTTGCATGGCGCGGAGCACCACATCATCCCCGATCGGATCGAGACCGGCACGTTCCTGGTCGCCGGCGCGATCTGCGGGAAGGGCATTACGCTGAACCGCGTTTGCCCTGGGCACGTCGCTTCGGTCACGACGGCGCTTACCGAAGCAGGTTACAAAGTGGTGACCACGGAAAACTCCATTTCCGTTTCGCCTAACGGATCCGTGCCGAAGGCCCTGGAGCTGGTGACGGAGCCGTACCCAGGTTTCCCGACCGACATGCAGGCGCAAATGTGCGCGCTCCTTTCCACCACCGAAGGGATCAGCACGATCACCGAAAATGTTTTTCCACAGCGCTACATGCACCTGGCGGAATTGAAGCGCATGGGGGCACAGGTGCAGATCGAAGGCGCGACCGCGATCATCCAGGGAGTGGAACGTCTCTACGGCGCGCCTGTCATGGCGAGCGATCTGCGGGCCTCGGCCGCGCTCGTGCTTGCCGGTTTAAAAGCCGACGGAGTGACGGAGGTGCGTCGCGTTTATCACATCGACCGCGGCTACGAGCACCTCGACGAAAAGCTCAGCGAGCTTGGCGCGCACATCGAACGTGTGAAAGAGTAACGGTATGGAAACAATTCCACCAACCACAACGGTCACCTCGACAAACAGTCGCACCTGGTGCGTCCTCTGCCACGCCAGTGCCTTGCTCGGTCTCTTCTTTCACTTTCTCGGGCACATCTTCGGCCCGCTCATCGTCTGGGTGCTAAAGCGGGGCGACGGCGCGGATATCGATGCGCACGGGAAGGAGTCGCTCAACTTCCAGCTCTCGATGCTGATCTACGACGCGGTTGCGCTCATCCTCTGCATCGTGCTCATCGGCATCCCGATTCTGCTCCTCCTCTGGGTGCTCAACACCGTTCTTGTGATCGTCGCCTCGATCAAAGCGAGCGAGGGGGAGCTTTATCGTTATCCTCTAACGATACGGTTTATTAAGTAAGGCGCGTAACGCGTTCATATTTTCCACGTCTTCGCGCAGCTCTTTGCCTTTCGGTGTCTCGAGCACCTTCGGGATTTTCCGGAAACGCCGGTCGCGCATGATGACGCGGAATGCTTCCAGACCAATCTGCCCTTTTCCGATATGCTCATGACGATCGACCCTGGAGCCGCGCGCGCTTTTCGAGTCGTTCAAGTGCAGCGCCACGAGATGTTGCAGCCCAACAATCCGATGGAATTCGCGGAACATTATTTTCGTCCCCGTCTCACTCGTGAGGTCATAGCCCGCCGCAAAAACGTGCGCGGTGTCGAGGCAGACGCAAAGCCGCTCCGGCTCGCGCACGTTCTCCATAATGTGGGCGAGATGCTCGAAGGTGTGGCCAAGACACGAGCCCTGCCCCGCGGTCGTCTCCAGGGCGATCCGTGTTTTCACTTTCGGTACGCGCGCGAAGACCTCGTCGATCGAAGCCACAACTTTTTCCAAACCGGCTTCCTCTCCTGTGCCCAAATGCGCGCCCGGATGGAGGACGATAAAAGGCAGCGCCAGTTGATCCGCCCGCGTTAGTTCCTCGGATAAGGCGCGGATGGAGTTAGCGTAGAACTGCGGGTTGGTCGCGGCGAGGTTAATGAGGTAATTGGCGTGCGCAAAAACCGCGGCCAGCTCCTGGCGCTGCGCGTGTTCGAGAAATCCCCGGATCTCCTCGCGCGCAAACGGTCGTGCGAACCATTGCATGTTGTTCTTTACGAAAATCTGCATGGCCGTGCTCTCGATCGAGCGCGCCCGCTCGATCGCGCGCTGCACGCCGCCGCCGATCGACATGTGCGAGCCGAGAAGAATTGCTGATTGCGCCAATCGTGATGTTCTTCGCCTCGGCGCGGCTTTTTTCTTCATTCAGCAATCAGCAATTCTTCAGAACCGTTTCGGCCGCCAGACTGGTTTCGTTAGGCTGCCCGAGCCGTGATATTCGAAGAGCTGGTAGAGCGGCGTGAGGAGCGCGCCCGGTCCGCTGGCATCGATGCGGATATCGAAATCGAGATCGTTTTTGACGAAGTTGATGTCGCCGTGGCCAACCATTGCGAAGAGCTTGCCCGCGACTTTGAGCTTGTCGGTGTGGATGACGCCCTCCCGAATCGTGAAGGGCGCCGTCGCCTCGTGCGCGACGCTGTAGCCTGCCCCAGTGACAATTTTACTGAGCAACTCGGAAAGTGGCCCGAAGACCGGAATCGCAAAGACGTTTCCATTTCGGACTTCGACGGCGCCGGCGCCATACAGTGATTTTTTATCCGCGCCGATGCCGCCAAAATCGAACTTGCCGCTTAGCTCGCCGCGCGACGTTTTGTATTTGAAATAGAGATCCGTCAGGCTCGGGAAATCGGCCTTCTCGACCGCGAGGGTCGCGGTGTAATGGTGATCGTTTTTCGCCAGCGAAACATCGGCGCTGCCGCTCAAGGTGCCGGAGAAGAGAGTGCCTTTGAGATCGAAAATCTGCAGCCGATCGTCGGTGAAAAGCAACTGCCCGCCGATCTGTTCGAAGGACAGAACTTTGTCGATAAAAGTGTAATCCATCCCTCCCGGCACGGAGACGTCGAGCTGTAAATGCGTCTCTTTGCCATCGCCCAGTTGCACGATGCCGTTCGCGCTCACATGCGGCGTGTGATGAAATCGATACGGCTTCACATGTTCCCAAAATCGTGGGTTGATCCACATGATTGCGTCGCTCGGATTAAGCGTCGTCTCGACATGATCGATTTTGATTTCGCGCCGCTCCGTGTTGTAGGAGAACGCGCCGGTGCCGCTGCCTTCGTCGCGCGTGACCTTGAAGTTTGCGAGCGCGTAAACGCCGTCGCCAAAGCGCAGGTCGCTGCTCGCGCTGTTCATAGTGACGCCGTGGAAACGCGCCGGGCCGAGGGCGAGCGCGCCCTCCCCGTGCCAGGTGGCCGGATCCCGTGAGACGCCGCGCACGCTCAGGCGGACGTTAGGCGGGCGCTGCCATTCCCAAGCCTCGAGGAAATGGGCGAGCGGAGCGGAAACGAGCGGAACCAGCGCTGAAGGGATGATCGAGTTCTCGATGTTGAGGCGGAAATCGTTAGGCGCTTCAAGCAGGTCGGCGCTGAGCTGGCCGCTGCGATGGCGCAGCCGCAGTTCGCGCAGCATGATCCGTTTCTGGTCCCAGGCGAAATCCGCCGTCACTCCCTCGAAGGCGACAGTCTTGTAAGCAAAATTGTCGAGCGCGATTTTGCCGATGACCTCCACCTGTTTGGCGCCGGCCCCGATCGTCGCCGAGCCCGAGGCCTCGATCAGCGGTGGCGCTTGAAAAGTGAAATCGCCCAGCATCGCGCCGAGCCCGAAACTGCCTAACAATGACGCGAGATCGATCGTCGAGCGCGCCTGGAAAGTGGCGTCACCCTTCAGCCGGCTCCAGGTGCCGGTGGCGGAAAATCGGCCGGCCTGATCGCTCCATTCCAACCGCGGAATGGTCAGGGTGCGGTCTTTCCACTCACTCGTTAGGTCAAGATTCCGCGCCGTATACTGATCGCGCACGACCTCGCCGGCATGGAGGGTTGTCTCCACGTGAGCGTCTTCCAGTTCCGAAAGGTCGCCGGCGAATTTTACCTGCAATTCCGGGGCGACGGAGGGATAACGAAAACGCTGCAGCATCGTCACGAGCGTTTGCAGAAGCCGAAGCCGGCGGGCGGCCTCCTCGGCCGAATCATTGGCGGAAGGAACGTAGTTCGCGCGTTTGATGAGTTGACCGGTAGCCGAAATGCGAATCCCGCAAAAATAACCTTCCGCCTGGCTGACCTCGATCCGTTCCGGCGGAAAATAGACGTGAGCGCGAAAGCGGGTCAGCTCGGCATGCGCGACTTGGCCCGCGACCGGCGGCAGCGGGATCGTGAGATCGCCGTTGCGGATATCGATGGCATTGAGGAAGGGCTGGCGGTGGAAGAGCGCGGCGTAATTGATATCGAGCGAGATCTCGCTCACGAACGCGAGGGTTTGCTCGCGCTTCTTGTAGTCAAAGATGCGCACGTCGCGCGCGATCAAGCCGCGGAAGGGATCGAGCGTGAGGCGGCGGACGGAAGCTTCGACGCCGCGTTTGTGCAGCTCTGCGACAACGAGATTGCGCCAGTTTCGGCTAAAGCCTTTGCGGGCGAGATACCAGGCGCCGAAGGCGAGCCCAAAGACGATGAGGACAATCGTTAGGCGGAGGAGCGCGCGACGTGCTCCCGAGCCGCGCAGGCGGCCCCCCTGCAAGCGGGGGCGCGGCGGCTCACTCGTGAGTGTGGAAGGCATGGTGACTCCTACGAGCGGCAATGGTGAATTCAACATTTAGCGAATTCGCGAATGAGTGAATTAACGATTAACAATGCCGCCAGCTCCAATCGCTAATTCACGCAATCGCTTATTCGCTAGATTTCTTCCGATGACCATTTCCGATCTGCCGGCGCTCAATGCCTCGCTTAATTTCATCAGCACCGTCTTTCTCTCGTTAGCCTGGTTTTTTATTCGGCGCGGGCATTGGCGGCGGCACATGGTTTTCATGATCGTGGCGCTCTGCTCTTCGACGATTTTCCTCACGAGCTACCTCATTTACCACTATCACGTGGGCGAGAGATCGACTCACTTCACCGCGCCAGGGATCGTTAGGCCGATCTATTTTGCGATGCTCATCTCGCACATCCTCCTCGCCTTCATTACCCTGCCGCTGGTCATCTTGACGCTCGTCCCGGTCTTCCGGCGGCGCTGGGATAAACATCGCCGCATCGCGCGCTGGACGATGCCGATCTGGCTCTATGTCTCGGTCACGGGCGTGCTCGTTTACCTCATGCTATATCGGTGGTTCCCGCCGGCCAGTCTTGCGCTCGCACGGTAGTTGATGTTTCATCACGTGTGCCCCTTAATGGGGGGGCTATTTATGGTGACGATCGCGACCTACAACGAACCGGCCAAGGCCAAACGCCTCAAGGAAAAATTCAAGGCGGCGGGAGTGCAGGCCGACGTCAACAACGAGGCGAACTTGCAAACTTTCGCCTTCATGTCGAAGCCGCACGCGAATGTAAAAGTGAAAGTCGAAGAGCAGGATTTCGATCGGGCGCAGGCTCTCATGGTCGAGTGGGAAGCGGCTGACCCCGACATCGGCGCGATCCGCTGCCCGCAGTGCAATTCGCCCCGGATCGAGTATCCGCAGCTGACCCGCAAATTTCTCACGCCGGCCCTCGCCGGAATTCTTTTCGCGCTCAAGATTTTCCCGAAGGAATTTTACTGCCAGGATTGCCAATTTACCTGGACGGACGACGTCGATCGCCCGCGCTATCGTTTTTGGAACCGCTTTTTTTCCGGTCCCGAGCCCGAAGGTTGAAGGGCAGCGCGCGGCTCTGCCTCCCCGACTCTTCCTCTTAATCTTCTTCCCCTGATTCGAGAGTAAACGGAAGAGGAAGAAGAAATGAAATGGCTCTTGGCTTTACTGCTTGCAGCAGTGATTTTCGGCGGCGCGGCGCTCTTTAGTTACAAGATTTTCCTACGTCCTGAGATGGTGATGCGCGAGGAGTTGAAGGCTGGCGCCACCCCGCGCTCGATGCCGGACCTTAGCCTGCCGGAATTTCAAGCCGCAGCAAAATTGAAAGCTGAAGGCAAACTACTGGAAGCGCGCGCCGCCCTCACCGCTTTAATCCGAAAGTATCCGAGCGGGCAGCATGTCGGAGACGCGCAGGACCTGCTCGGGGAGGTCAACACCAGCATCCTCCTCTCGGATTATCCCTCGCCGGAAAAAGAGGAATACATCGTGCGCAGCGGCGACGTGCTCGCGCGCATCGCCGCGAAATTAAAATCGACGCCGGAGCTGATCATGCGCACGAATAATCTCAGCGGCACCATGCTGCGCATCGGCGACAAGCTGCTCGTCTCGCATCCGGTATTTTCCGTCCTCATCCAGCGCGAGGCAAAGCTGCTCTATCTGCTCGACCACGATGTTTTTTTTAAGCGCTACCATCTCCTGCGCCAAAATCTGCCGGCCAAAGCACCGGCCAAGATTACCACGCGCGTCGCGGCGATCCTGGCCTTCAAAGACGGCAAACGAATCGGCATCGGCAGCCCGGATTTCCTCAACAGCACGCGCTGGATTCGTCTCGCTGCGTCCGGCTACGTCCTCTACTCCGAGCCGGACGATTCACATCGGGTGCTCGACGTGCCGCCGCCCGCAGAAGGCATCGGCTTGAGCGCGACGGATGTCGAGGAGTTGAGCAGCCTTGTAAACACGAAAACGGCTGTCACGGTTGTGAATTGAGAAACGAGATTCGGTGAATCGTTAATCGACCAATTCACAAGGTAACGGTGTAACGATTCACGATTCACGTCTTAAGCATGGATTCGCACCCGCTCGATTTCGAAAAGCCGATCCTGGAATTGCAGCGCCGGCTCCAGGACCTCAAATCGCACTCCGACAAACATGACATTGATTTCGACTCCGAAGTGGAATCGATGGAGCTGAAGATCCGCGATACCCGGCGCGAGATTTACGAGCATCTGAGCGCCTGGCAGCGGGTGCAGATCGCGCGTCATGTGCAGCGGCCGTTTGCGCTCGATTACCTCGGGCGCTGTTTCACCGAATGGGTGGAGCTACACGGCGACCGCGTCTTCGGCGACGACAAAGCGATGCCGTGCGGCCTGGCCAAACTCGGACCCGACCGCTGCGTCGTCATCGCGCAACAGAAAGGGCGCGACACGAAGGAAAACGTGAAGCGCAATTTCGGCTGCGCTTATCCGGAAGGTTATCGCAAGGCGCTTCGCGTGATGCGGCTTGGAGAAAAATTCAACCTGCCGGTCATCGCGCTGATCGACACGCCAGGAGCATTTCCGGGCATCGGCTCAGAGGAGCGGCACATCGCCGAGGCGATCGCGGTGAATCTGCGCGAAATGATGACGCTGCGCGTCCCGATCATCGCCTGCGTGATCGGTGAAGGCGGCTCCGGCGGTGCGCTCGGGATTGGCGTGGCGGATCGCGTGCTCATCCTAGAGAACGCTTATTATTCCGTCATCAGCCCGGAGGCCTGCTCCGCCATTTTGTGGAAAGATCGCAAGCACGCGCCGGAAGCGGCGGAGGCTTTGAAACTGACGGCCGACGACCTCATGCGCCTCGGCGTCGTCGATGAAGTGGTGCCGGAACCCGAAGGCGGCGCGCATCGCGATCACGATCTCGCCGCGGCGAACTTGGGGACGGCCTTGCGCCGCAACCTCAAACACGCGCTCGAGCTGCCGATCGATGCGCTGTTAAAAGCGCGTTACGCGAAATTCCGTAAGCTCGGCAACTTCGCCGAGCCGAAATCGAAAAACGGCGCCTAACGAATAGATCTACAATTTTGCTGTGAGCACGAGCGGCGGGCGCAGTGGTTCTTTCACGGCCGGCGGCAACGGCGGATACAAAAATCGCAAGACCGCTTCGAAACGCCCGCCCCAGGCCGCCTCGCTGTGATCGGCGCCCGCTATCTCGGCGTACTGCAGATCATCGTAGAGCCGCCAGCCTTTCTCGACCAACCGGTCACGCAACACCTGCGCCCGTTCCCAGCCCGGCTCATGCGTGCCGGTATCGAGCCAGATCTTGAGCTGCGGCTTTCCCTCCACCTCATCAAGAATCCGATAGATCGCGCAATCATCCCACCAGATCGAGGGCGACATCACCGCGAGCCGGCTGAAGGTCTGCGGAAACCAGAGCCCGAGCACGAGCGTGGCGAGCCCGCCTAACGACGAGCCGCCCAGGCCGGTGAATTCCACTTCCGGTTTCGTCCGGTATTCGCGGTCGATGAACGGCTTCAATTCCTCGATCAAAAATCGCCCGTACTTGCGCAGCCACCCGCGGCTCCGTTTCTTCCGCTTCGCGTTCGCGTCGATCACACCCATGGTCGGGGCGTATTCATGGATGCGATCGTCGCCGGTGTTGGCGACCGCCACGATCATGATCGGCTCCATCAGTTGTTGTCTCGTTAGGCGTTGGGCGGATTCATCCGCGCCCCATTCCACGCCGCCGAAGGAAGTGGCGGCATCGAAGACATTCTGGCCGTCGTGCAGATAGAGCACCGGATAGCGAAGCCTCGGCGAGCGTCGGTAACCCGTCGGCAGATAGACCAGCACGTCGCGCTCATTGCGCAGGATTCGCGAGGCAAATCCTGGATGCGGCCGAATGTTGCCGGTGAGAGTGTGTTTCTGGTCCATCGGCGCGCTTGTATTCGGCGAGGAGAATCGTTCTGGCAAACAGGCGTGGCTGTTGCGCTCCGGTTCCTTTTCTTGCTACTCGTCGAGCCGGTGACCGAAGCGGGCATTTTCTCATCGCCAACTGACGCGCCCTCGCCTTTATTCGGCGACGCATGAACGAACGTTATCTTCGTTGGTGGACCCCGCATTTGAGCCGCGATTTCGAGATGCTCGTCTTCGGCGATGGAGGTGGCTTGCCGCTCATCCTTTATCCAACCTCATTCGGCAATTTTCGGCAGTGCAAAGACTTCCATCTGGTCGACGCTTGCGCGCCCTTCGTCGAGAGCGGGCGCGTCACCATTTACTGTCCGGACGCGATCGACCTCGATAGTTTTTACAACAAAGCAATCCATCCCGCCGACCGGATGCGGACTCATAACGCCTACGAAAACGTGATCCTCCAAGACGTGATCGATTTCGCGCGGCGCGAAGGTCATTGTCATCGCGTGGCGGTCTGCGGCGCGAGCCTCGGCGCCTATCACGCAGCCAATCTTGCTTTCCGCCATCCCGACGCCGTCAGCCTTCTCATCAGCCTGAGCGGCGCGTTCGACATCAGCGATTTCTTTGGCGGCTACCACGACGAAAATATTTATTTCAATAGCCCCTACGAATACCTGCCGAACATGCCTGATTCGTGGAAATACAATCACATGGGCATCATCATCGGCACTGGCCAGTGGGATAACACCCGGCACGAAAGCCTGCGCATCAGCGCGCTGTTAAACGCAAAAGGGATCCGGCATTGGTTCGACGATCGCAAATGGTGCGGGCACGATTGGAATTATTGGCGCGAGATGCTGCCGTGCTATCTCTCCACGATTTGACTCACCTCAGGACATAGCGCCCGCTCTTTCTCGTCCCGATCCTGCGCACCAGACCGGCCTTCATCAGCGGCCGCAACAGATCGAGCGCGCCCTGTTTTGAGACGCCGATGCCGTCCCACAACTCACGCGGGGTGAGCGCTTTTTTCTCGCGCAGCAAATGCAGGAGTTGCTCCTGCTTTGGACGCAGGACGAGTTTTTCCCTGCCCGCGCGCGCGGTCAGCTTTTGCACCCGGCTCCAGACCCGCTCGAGAGTGCCGCGCAGCCCTTCGGCGCTGTACTCCAGCCAGCTCGTGAGATTGCCACTCTCCAGCCGCACCTTTTCCAGCGCGCCGTAATAGCGCGGCCGATCTTCCCAGTAAAATTCGTCGATCGAGAAAATGTGATGATCGTCGAAACCGCGCCGATACAGCTCCCAGAGACTGAGCATTCGCCCGGTGCGCCCGTTGCCGTCCGCGAAGGGATGAATCATCTCAAACTGGTGATGCACGATCGCGGCGCTGAGGATGGGAGAGAGCCGCGCCGCTTCCTTGTTCCACCAATCGAGCAGGGCGGACATCATCGGCTGCACACGCTCAGGCGGCGGCGCGACGTAGCTGCCGACGCGCACCCGGATGGTGCGATACTTACCCGCCTCGCCCTGGTCCATGACTGCGCCCGCCATGATGCGGTGCAACTTAAAGACCTCGCGATGGGCGATCGCGCGCAGCTGTGCATTCTTTTCAACAAAGCGCAGGCCAGCAAAATAGTTGGCCACTTCGCGGCGTGGGCGTTGCGCCGTCGCCGGAATTTCGCGGCCTTCCTCGATCGCGCGCACTTGCTCGAGGGTGAGGGGATTCCCTTCGATCGCGGTCGAAGAATGAGCGTTGCGGATGCGGGTGTCCTTCTGCAAGGCGGGAATCCACGGCACTTGCACCGCCGCCGCCAGGATGCGCTCGCGCAAGGCGGCCACCCGCTCCACTTCGGAGAGGAGCGCGGGAGTGATGGTAAAGAGCGGTTCGAACTTCAGCACAAGTTAGTCCAGTGTAAGTCAAGTTATTAGTCAAGCAAAGTTCCAGGGTTAGTCAAGCGTAAGTCCAAGGATTAGTCAATCGTTGTGCGAGTCACCCGCCCGGTTCCCCGCTGCGTGAAGACCCATCGCCGAAGCGTTTTTGCGCTCTTCTCATCTGCGGTAATCTGCGTAATCTGCGGACTCTTCTATGAAAAAAATCGGAATCCTTTACGGCCAGGAGCGCAGCTTCCCACCCGCCTTCGTCGCCCGTGTGAATGAAAAAACCGGGGGACAAGGCATCATGGCCGAGCCGGTGCGAATCGATAAAGTCATCCAGGGCGAACCGACCGGATACGATTGCGTGATCGATCGCATCTCGCAGGATGTGCCGTTCTATCGCGCCTGGCTGAAAAACGAAGCGCTCACCGGATGCGCCGTGGTGAACAATCCGTTTTGGTGGAGCGCCGACGAGAAATTTTTCAACAACGCGCTCGCCACCAAGATCGGCGTCGCCGTTCCAAAGACCGTCCTCCTGCCCTCCCATCAACCGCCGCCCGACACAAACGACGACTCCTTCCGCAACCTCGCTTATCCGCTCGATTGGGAAGCGATCTTCGCCTACGTCGGCTGGCCGGCCTACTTCAAACCGTTCGCCGGTGGCGGCTGGAAAAACGTCTACAAACTCAACAACGCCGAAGAATTTTTCCGCGCATACGGCGAGACCGGACAGCTCGTCATGATGCTGCAGGAAGAAGTCGTCTTCGATAAATACTTCCGCTGCTACTGCATCGATCAGCGCCACGTGCGGGTGATGAATTACGAGCCGCGTCATCCTTATCACTTGCGCTACCAGACCGACTGGCAGGCGCCGCGCGACATCCTCGAAAAAGTCGAGCAAGGCGTGCTCGCGCTGAATCAATGCCTCGGCTACGACCTGAATACAGTGGAGTTTGCGATTCGCGACGGCGTGCCGCTGGCGATCGATTTTTGCAATCCCGCCCCAGACGCCGAAGTCAATTCTGTCGGTCAGGCTAACTTCGACTGGGTCGTGGAAGCGGTGACGGAGATGGCGCTTCGCAAAGTGCGCGAGCACGTCCCCGGTCGTGACAATCTAAGCTGGGGCAAGTTCGTGCAAGCGGCGATAAAACAGCAATCGTTAGGCGAATCGATCGACTAACCGGATCGATAAAACTAAAAAGCGTCGTCCGGTGCCACTAAAAGCCGCAAAGGCGTTTCGCAAAACACGCCAGAGTCTCGGGCGGAAATAGCGCCTTCCAGAAGACGCAACACGCGTTCGGAAAACTTCCCTGAGAAGCGCACCGCTGCATAGATTGAATCACGCTCATGCCCCGCGCCCGCTCCTCCTCGAAGAACAACTCCTCTGCTTCGTTAGGCTTCGAAGCCAAGCTCTGGCTCGCCGCAGATAAGCTTCGCAGCAACATGGATGCGGCGGAGTACAAGCACACCGTCCTCGGCCTGATCTTCCTCAAGTACATCTCCGATAGCTTCGAGGAGCACCACGCCAAGCTCGTCGCCGGCAATGGCGAATACGCCGGCGCAAATGCAGAAGACCCGGACGAATACAAAGCTGAAAACGTCTTCTGGGTTCCGCCCGCAGCGCGTTGGACCTACCTCCAGAACAGCGCCAAGCAGGCAACCATCGGCAAGATCGTCGATGAAGCCATGGTCGCGATCGGGCGCGATAACCAGCGCCTTAAAGGTGTCCTGCCGAAGGACTACGCCCGCTCCGGCCTCGACAAACACCGGTTGGGCGAACTCATCGACCTCATCGGGACCATTGTGCTGATCCGCTCCTCCTCCGCTGAGGATGTCGCCAAGGCGGAACTGCCCGCCGATGCCGGCCAAGGCGAAGCAAAAGGAAAAGTAGAGACGCCGCCGCTTCCTTCACATCGCTCCGTCGATCTCCTCGGCCGCGTCTACGAATACTTCCTCGGCCAATTCGCCAGCGCAGAGGGCAAGAAAGGCGGCCAGTTTTACACCCCGCAGAGCGTCGTCCGCCTCCTCGTCGAAATGCTCGCCCCTTACAAAGGCCGCATCTACGATCCCTGCTGCGGCTCCGGCGGCATGTTTGTGCAATCGGAGAAATTCGTCGAAGCCCACGGCGGCAAGATTGGCGACATCGCCATCTACGGCCAGGAATCGAACCCCACCACCCGCCGCCTCGCCGTCATGAACCTCGCCCTGCGCGGCATCGAGGCCGACTTCGGCCCCGAGCACGCCGACACCTTCCGGCGCGACCTCCATCCCGACCTCCGCGCCGACTACGTCCTGGCCAACCCGCCCTTCGAAGACTCCGACTGGTTCCGCAAAGACGACGACGTGCGCTGGCAGTATGGCGTCCCGCCCCGGGGCAACGCCAACTTCGCCTGGGTGCAGCACTTCATCCATCACCTCGCGCCCTACGGCATGGCCGGCTTCGTCCTTTCTAATGGCAGCCTGTCCATCGAGCAGTCCGGGCAAGGCGAGATTCGACGCGCTATTATCGAGGCCGACCTGGTCGACTGCGTAGTGGCGCTTCCAGGGCAGCTATTTTATTCAACTCCGATCCCCGTTTGTCTGTGGTTTCTCGCGAAAAACAAGAATGACGGCAAACACCGCGACCGTCGAAAGCAAACGCTCTTCGTGAGTGCACGCAATCTAGGCACTCTCATTGACCGCGTTCATCGTGAACTGTCGGATGTTGATCACCAGAAAATTGTCACTGCCTATCATGCTTGGCGCGGAGATAAAGGGGCGGGCCAATACCAAGATGTTGCCGGATTCTGCAAATCTGCCAGCACTACGGAAATCGAAGCGCGCGGATATATGCTCACACCCGGCCCCCACGTGGGTGCTGAGACAGTCGAGGACGACGGCGAACCGTTTGAGGAACAGATGCCTCGCCTCGTCGCCGAATTACACGGGCAGTTTGCCGAAGCCGCGAAACTGGAGATGGCGATAAACGCGAACCTCAACAGGCTGGAGTATGGAGAGTGAGCAAAAATTCAGATTAGGGACGGCCTGTTTGAAAATTGGCAGCGGAGCGACGCCTCGAGGCGGCAAGGAAGCCTATAAAGGCGGGGCGACTGCGCTCATCCGGAGTCAAAACATCTACAACGAGGGCTTTCATCGCAATGGCTTGGCCTACATCGACGACAAGCAGGCGGCTGAACTCTCAAACGTTGAAGTTCGAGCTAGTGATGTGTTGCTGAATATTACCGGAGACTCGGTCGCGCGGTGTTGCCAAGTGGCCAACGATGTTCTGCCGGCGCGAGTGAACCAGCACGTGGCTATTATTAGGCCACGCTCGGACAAGCTTGATGCGCGATTCCTTCGCTATGTTTTGGTTTCGCCTCTGTTCCAGTCACATCTGCTGGCTTTGGCCTCGGCGGGGGCTACGAGGAATGCGCTCACAAAAAGCATGATCGAAGAGCTAGAAGTCACCGCGCCACCCCTCGCCGAGCAACAGGCGATCGCGGCGGTGCTTGGGGCGCTGGACGACAAGATCGAGTTGAACCGGCGGATGAACGCGACGCTGGAAGCGATGGCGCGGGCGCTGTTCCAGAGCTGGTTCGTGGATTTCGACCCCGTCCGCGCCAATCTCGACAGGCGCGCTCCCAGCGGCCTCGACTCCGCCACAGCAGCCCTCTTTCCCGCGAGCTTTCGAGAATCCGAACTCGGCCGCATTCCAAAGGACTGGACAGTGGGAAAGGTGGGTGATCTCGCCACGCTAAACCGTGATGCAGTTAATCCCGGGGACTTTCCAACTGAGACTTTCGACCACTTCAGTCTTCCTGCCTTTGACGCAGGTCGCACTGCAAAGGTCGAACTGGGCATCGCCATCATGAGCAATAAGCTCGTCGTGAAACCTAACTCAGTGTTGCTCTCCAAGCTCAACCCTCACATCCCGCGCATCTGGTTGCCAGACCTTGACGCAATGCGCCGCTCTGTTTGCTCCACCGAGTTTATGGTCGCGTCCTCAAAGCCCGGAGTGACGCGCGAGTATTTGTTTTCGCTTTTCACGAGTTCCGCCTTCGCGAGCGTTTACGGCACGCTCGTCACAGGCACTACCGGCAGTCATCAACGCATCAGGTCTGAAAGTGTGTTCGCAATGCCGGTCAGCATTCCACCTCGGACCCTGATTCAAGCCTTCACCGCAATTGCGAAACCACTGTTCGATCACGTCAACCGCAATACGGAGCAATCTCGCACCCTTGCGACGATACGAGACACTCTGTTGCCGCGACTGTTGAGTAGAGGACTAAAGCCACCAGACTAAATAGTATGCCAAGAAGTATCGACCAGGGCTTCACTGACTTTCTACAGAAACTCACCCCAAGTTCGGCTGAGTCTCAAGCCTCGCAGACTCATCGCGCTTCGATCTCTGCATGCCTAAAGAACAATTTCGGTCTGAACAGGTTTGTAAGAATCGGTTCGTTTGGCAACGCTACGAGTGTTTCCGGTTACAGCGACGTCGACTATTTGGCGTCGCTTCCTCGGGAACAACTCACACAAGTTTCTACTTCAACGTTGGCAAAGGTTCGAAACGCTCTGGACATCCGTTTTCCAAATACCGGCGTGCACGTGAACTGCCCAGCAGTTGCGGTCCCTTTTGGCACCGCTCGCAGTGAGACAACGGAGATCGTCGCAGCTGATTACATGGGAGATGCATACGGTTACAACATTTATGATATCGCCGACTGCGCAGGTGGGTGGATGAAAGCTAGTCCGGACGCGCACAACGCCTATGTTGCTTCCATCGATGGAAAGCTTGGAAACAAGGTCAAAAGACTCATCCGCTTCATCAAAGCGTGGAAGTATTTCCGCTCAGTCCCTATCTCTTCATTCTATCTCGAACTTCGAGTCGCGAAATACGCTACTGGAGAGTCTGCAATTCTTTATGACGTCGATGTGAAACGCGTGTTGAGGATGCTCGCGGACGCGCAATTGGCCAACATGCAGGATCCAATGGGCGTTTCCGGGTACATCGCGGCGTGTAAGTCGGACGCTTCGAAGGAGGACGCCTTGTCCAAACTTGAAACGGCGGCCACCCGAGCTGAGAACGCATGTGGAGCGAGCGGTAAAGGGAACATCACCGATGCGTTTGATTGGTGGAGGTTGTTATACAACAACGAATTCCCCAGTTACTACTATTAGCATGGTTGAAACTGCGCAGAATTTGCCTTTGCAGCTCGAGCGGCTCGCAGCCCAGCGGCAGTTGTATTCCACGGCGAAGACAATCTTCGCATGGCAGGTAATCTTGGGCGGCCCAGTCGCCCTCCTTAGTGCGCTTGTGGCGGTCTTCGACCCGTCTTATAAAGCTTACGTCGCGATTTGGGGCATTGCAGTCACTTGCTCGGATGCATTCTGGCTGACTCCATGGCAGCGACGGCTAAAAGATTCCGCCGCTCGCGTGCAGGAAGCATTCGACTGTGACGTGTTGCAACTGCCTTGGAATAAAGTCAAAACCGGGAAGCGCCCAGAACCTGAGCTCATCGATGAGCAGGCACGATCGTACGAGAAGCGCGCGAGTTCGATGCCGTCGTTAAGGAATTGGTACCCGCCAGCCGTCGATGCTCTTCCGCTGCACCTAGCGAGACTTGTATGCCAGCGGTCAAATTGTTGGTGGGACGCAAAGCAGAGGCGACGGTATGCGGCGGTCCTGCTGGGGGTAATTATCGTCGTTTTTTTGATCGTCTTTGCACTATCGCTACGCGGCGGACTAACGCTGGAGAGTTTTGTTTTGACGGTTGCCGCCCCTTTGTCTCCCGCCTTTGTTTTGGGTCTGCGGCAGTTCAGCGAACACCGCGAATCGGCGACTCGATTGGAAAAACTGAAGGATCACGTCGAATCGACTTGGGAGAATGGAATCGGCGGAGCTCCAGTCGATGCAGTGACGCAGGCGTCCCGTGCGTTACAAGACGAGATATTCGAAAACCGCCGTAAGAGTCCGACTGTCATCGACGCCCTCTTCAAGAGGCTCCGAACGTCGTATGAACGGCAGATGAACCGCGCCGCTGACGAATACGTTCAGCAAGCCAAGCACGCGCTAAGGCTAAAGTGACCGTGCTCTACAACGAATCCACTGTGGAAGAGGCCGCATTAAGCTGGTTTCGCGACCTCGGATTTGCGATTGCGCATGCGCCCTATTTCGCTCGCGGTGAAATCGCGACAGAGCGCAGCTCGTTCGCTGAAGTTGTGCTTGTCGACCGATTGCGCGACGCAATCGCGCGCCTGAATCCCGCTATCCCAGACGACGCGCGCGGAGAAGCGTTTCGCAAAGTGATCCGGCACGACGCGCCATCGCTTGTCGGGAACAATCGCGCATTTCATCGTCTGCTGCGCGACGGCGCGCCGATCGAGTATCGCCGCGATGATGGGAGCATCGCGGGTGATAACGTCCGGCTGATCGACTTCGACCATTCCGACGCGAACGATTGGCGGGCGGTGAATCAGTTTACCGTCATCGAGGGCCAGAACAATCGCCGGCCGGACATCGTCGTCTTCGTCAACGGGCTGCCGCTCGGAATCATCGAGCTAAAGATTCCGGAAGACACCGACAAATGGTTTGGCGCGGCTTACAACCAAATCCAGACCTACAAGCAGGAGATTCCTTCGTTGCTGCACTACAACGAAGTGATGGTGATTTCCGATGGACTGGAAGCGCGGATCGGTTCGCTCACGGCGAATCAGGAATGGTTCAAGGTCTGGCGCACGATCGAGGGCGAGTTCGATGCGCCGAAGACAGCGTTGGAACTGGAAACACTCGTTAAGGGAGTTTTCGAGAAACGACGGTTCCTCGATCTCATCCGCAACTTCATCGTCTTCGAAGACGACCCGGACACCGGCGCGGTGCACAAGCTGATGGCGGGTTATCATCAGTTTCACGCGGTGAAGGCGGCGGTCGATGAAACGATCCGCGCCACCGGTCGTGAAGAGACGGCGAAGGTCGGCGAGTTTCCCGGTCATTATTGGGCGGGCAAGATGCACGGCGGTAAGGAGGGCGATCGCCGCGTCGGCGTGATCTGGCACACGCAAGGCTCGGGCAAGAGCTTGTCGATGCTCTTCTACGCGGGCCGCATCATTGAAGAGCCGGCGATGGGAAATCCGACGCTGGTTTTCCTGACCGATCGAAACGACCTGGACGATCAACTCTTCGGCCAATTCCAGCGTTGCCACGAAATCCTGCGCCAGACTCCGGTGCAGGCGGATTCGGTCGAGCATTTGCGCAAACTGCTCAATGTCGCGAGCGGTGGCGTGGTGTTCACCACCATCCAGAAATTCATGCCAGAAGAGAAAGGCGGGAAAGCGCCGCTCCTCTCCGAGCGCCGCAACATCATCGTGATCGCCGATGAAGCGCACCGCAGCCAATACGACTTGATCGACGGGCTCGCGCGCAATCTGCGCGACTCGCTCCCGCACGCGTCGTTCATCGGCTTTACCGGGACGCCGATCGAGAAGACGGACGCTAATACGCGCGCGGTTTTCGGTGATTACATCAGTATCTACGACATCCAGCGGGCCGTGGCCGACAAGGCGACGGTGCCGATCTATTACGAGAGCCGGGTGGCGAAGCTGGGGTTGAACCAAAGCGAGCTGCCGAAGATCGACGAGGAGTTCGAAGCGATCACCGAAGGCGAAGAGCTGACGCGGAAGGAGAAGCTCAAGACGAAGTGGGCCGCGCTCGAAGCCCTGGTCGGGAATCCGAAACGGATCGACCTCGTCGCCGCCGATCTGGTGCAGCATTACGAACGCCGGCTCGAGGCGATGGAAGGCAAGGCGATGATCGTCTGCATGAGCCGCCGCATCTGCGTGGAGATGTATAACGCGATCATCAAGCTGCGCCCCGAATGGGCGAGCGGGCCGAACGACGATGACAACGGAAGATCGTGCGTGGCCAAGATCGTCATGACGGGCAGCGCGGAGGATGGGCCGGATTGGCAGCCGCATATCCGGAACAAGGAGAAGCGGCGCGCGCTCGCGGGGCGGTTCAAAGATCCGACCGACCCGTTCAAGATCGTGATCGTGCGGGACATGTGGCTAACTGGATTCGACGCGCCGGTGCTGAGCACGATGTACGTGGACAAGCCGATGCGCGGCCACGGCCTCATGCAGGCCATCGCGCGTGTGAACCGCGTCTTCCGCGACAAGCCGGGCGGACTGGTCGTCGATTATCTTGGCCTGGCCGATCAACTAAAGCAGGCGCTGGCGAACTACACGCAAAGCGGCGGGCGCGGAAATCCGAGCATCGACACCGCGGCGGCAATCGCCGTCATGCTGGAGAAGCACGAGATCGCCTGCGGCATGATGCATGGCTTCGATTGGTCGAAGTGGTGCGACGGAACACCGGCCGAGAAGATGGCGCTGCTTCCTCCAGCGCAGGAGCACATCCTCCAGCAAGAGAAAGGCAAGGAGCGCTTCGTCCAGATCGTCACCGAGCTATCCCAAGCGTTCGCTCTTTGCGCCGGGAGCGAGGATACCGTCGAGATTCGCGACGACATCGGATTCTTCCAAGCCGTGAAGGCCGCGCTCGCGAAGCCGCGCGGCGAGCGTAAGTCATCGGAACATCTCGACCACGCCGTGAGGCAGCTAGTCGCGAAAGCGATCGCGCCTGAAGGCGAGATCATCGACGTCTTCAGCGCCGCCGGATTGAGGCAGCCCGACATCAGTATTCTCTCCGATCAGTTCCTCGCCGAGGTGCGCGGGCTGAAATACAAGAACGTCGCCGCCGAACTGCTGGCTAAGTTGTTAGGCGACGAAATCAAGGTTCGATCAAAGCGAAACCTCGTTCAAAGCCGAGAGTTCAGCGAGATGCTAAAGAAGACTCTCAACGCCTATCACAACCGCGCGATCGCTACGCAGGAAGTCATCGAAGAGTTAATCAAGCTGGCGAAAGAGATGAGCGCCGCCACGCAACGCGGCGTCGACCTTGGCTTGAATGACGACGAGGTCGCCTTTTACGACGCACTAGCTGCAAACGACAGCGCCGTCGAAGCGATGGGCAAAGACGAGCTAAAAGTCATCGCCGCGGAGCTGGTAACGCAGGTTCGCAAAAGCGTAACCATCGACTGGACAGTCCGCGAGAGCGCGCGCGCCAAAATCAAAGTCATGGTCAAACGCATTCTTCGAAAACATGGCTACCCGCCAGACTTGGAGGATGAGGCGACCAAGACCGTCCTCGCCCAAGCCGAACTCCTCTGCGCCAACTGGGCTGAAGTAGCCTGAGGCGCGAAGTTTGTCGTTCAGCCAGTCCTGCTTTGGTGCTTGCTGTCGCTGATGACAAATTGCCCGCGCTGCGCTCTTCGGCTTAAGTTGCTCCTCCCATGAGCATCGAAGTCAAAATCCCGCCCGTTGGCGAATCCATTTCCAGCGGAGTCGTCTCCGTCTGGCACAAGAAATCGGGCGAATACGTCGAAGCCGGAGAAGCCCTCCTCACCCTCGAGACCGATAAAGTTTCCACCGAGATCACCGCTGAAAAAGCCGGCCTGCTCGAGACGAAAGTGGAGGAAGGCCAGGAAGTAAAAATCGGCGAAGTCGTCGCCCTGATCGACGATCAGGCGACCGCTCCCGCCAAAGCCAAATCCGCCGCGCCTAACGAAGCCGCGGCGGCCGCAAAACCAGCCGGAGCTCGTTCAGCCAATGCCGATGTTCTCTCGCCGGCGGTCAAGCGCCTAACGACCGAGGAAAAGCTCGATCCGGCGGAAATCAGCGGCACCGGCAAAGGCGGGCGCCTAACGAAAAGCGATGTTCTTTCGCACCGGCAAACAAAGCCCGCGACGAAAACTTCCACCGACGATCAGGAAAAGCCGCGCGTCGCAACGAAGCCCGTCGAGGAGCCGCGGCCCACTGAGAGCAGCGAACGTTTCACCCGCAAAAAGATGTCGCCGCTCCGGCGCAAAATCGCGGCCCAGCTTGTCATGGCGCAGCAGACCGCGGCCATCCTCACCACTTTCAACGAATGCGACATGAGCGAGGTGATGGCGTTTCGCAAAAAAGTTCAGGAAAAGTTTCAAGCTGATCACGACCTCAAGCTCGGGTTCATGTCCTTCTTCATCAAAGCGACCGTGGAAGCGCTCAAGGCGGTCCCGGCGATCAACAGCCGGATCGAAGGCGACGATTTCATTCTCAATCATTATTTCGACATCGGCGTTGCTGTCGGGACGGAGCGCGGCCTCGTCGTGCCGATCGTGCGCGACGCAGACAAAAAGAGTTTCGCGGAGCTGGAGCGGGATGTGGCCGATTACGCGGCGAGGGCGCGCGACGGGAAAATCAAAATCGAAGACCTGCAGGGCGGTACCTTCACGATCTCAAACGGCGGCGTTTACGGGTCGCTCATGGGCACGCCCATTCTCAACGCGCCGCAGAGCGGAATCCTCGGCATGCACACCATCCAGCAGCGCCCGGTCGCGCTGAAAGGCGAGGTCGTCGTTAGGCCGATGATGTATCTCGCGCTCAGCTACGATCATCGCGCGGTTGACGGCAAGGAAGCGGTCACGTTTCTCATCAAAGTGAAGGAAGCGATCGAGAATCCGACCGCGCTCCTCCTCGATCTGTAGGCGAAATCGTTGGGCGGGCCAGCCTATCCAGCTTGTCTCCCGAGCCGGCGAAGCACGGCGAGGGACCTCACAAGCAACGTGCGACGCCTCTATCCAGGCCAAGCCATCGAGCCGCTCGGGAGGTCCCTCTCCGTCCTTCGGCGGATCGGGATGACAACAAGTGAGAGCGCATCTAAATAGAGGCGCGGTCACTTTTCCCATGGATAAATTCGACCTCATCATCATCGGCTCCGGCCCGGGCGGCTATGTTGCCGCCATCCGCGCGGCGCAGCTCGGCCTCAAAACCGCCATCATCGAAAAAGACAGCGAGCTGGGCGGCACCTGCCTCAACGTCGGTTGCATTCCGAGCAAAGCGCTCCTCGCCTCGAGTGACCATTTCGTCTTCGCAAAAAAAGAGGCCGCTAAACACGGCATCGTCCTAGACAAGGTCAGCCTCGATCTCGCCACGATGCTCGACCGCAAGGACAAGGTCGTGAAAACCCTCACCGGCGGCGTGCGCGCGCTCATGAAGGGCAACAAAGTTACCATTTTCACCGGCCTCGGCACGATTACCGAGCCGGGTAAAGTGCGGGTCCAGCCTAACGAGGGCGCCGCGACCGAGATCGCGGCCGATCACGTCGTCATCGCGAGCGGAAGCGTGCCGATCAACCTGCCGAGCATGCCCTTCGACGGCGAGACAGTGGTGAGCAGCACGGAAGCGCTTTGCTTCGAGAAGCCGCCGGAGAAGTTTCTCGTCATCGGCGCGGGCGCGATCGGTCTCGAGCTTGGCTCTGTCTGGAGCCGCCTCGGCTCGGAGGTGACGGTGCTCGAATTTCTGCCGCGCATCGCCGTCGGTTTCGATCTCGAAATGTCGAACCTCCTCCAGCGCTCCCTTACCGCGCAGGGGATGAAATTCCATCTCGAAACCAAAGTCGGCTCCGTCAAAGTGCAGGACGGCCGCGCCGTCGCCACCGCCAGCAAAGACGGCCAGGAATTAACATTCGAAGCCGACAAGGTGCTGGTCGCCGTCGGCCGGCGCGCGTTCGCCGAAGGCGTTGGCGCGGACAAAATCGGGGTCGCCCTCGACGAGCGTGGCCGGATCAAAGTCGATAAAATGTTCCGCACTAACATCAAAGGCATCTACGCGATCGGCGACGTAATCGCCGGCCCGATGCTCGCGCACAAGGCGGAAGAGGAAGGCATTGCCTGCGTCGAGTTGATCGCGAGCAAAGCCGGCAATGTGAACTACGACGTTATTCCCGGCATCATCTACACAAATCCGGAGCTCGCTGGCGTCGGGATCACGGAAGACTTCGCGAAAGAGAAAGGAATCAAAGTGCGCGTCGGCAAATTTCCATTCCGCGCCAACGGCCGCGCTTTGGCTAACGACGACGTCGAAGGAATGGTCAAATTTATCGCCGACGCCGAGACCGACCGCATCCTCGGCGCCTCGATCCTCTCCCACGCCGCCTCGGAACTGATCGCGGAAATCGTCGCCGTGATGGAGTTTGGCGGCAGTAGCGAAGACCTCGGCCGCACCGTGCATGCGCACCCAACGTTAAGTGAAGCGGTCAAGGAAGCTGCCCTCGCGGTCGAGAAACACGCCATCCACATCGGCAATCGCTAACGATTTTTTCAATTATGGCGGACGACGAGAAAAAACTTTCCGGCGCCGAAGAGTTCGTCGACGTCGAGATCGCGTTGGCTCAGCCACTCGGCCCCGAGGAGGAAAAGGCTTTGCGCGAGGCGCTGGCAAAGATGGATGCGCGCACCTTCGCGTCGCTCGACATCGCGACTGAGAAAATCTCCGCCAGTTACGATCCCACACGAGTCCGCAAGGACGAGCTGCTCCAATGCGTGACCGAATCCGGCGGCAAGCTCGCCCACGTCGAGACCGAAGGATCGCCGTTACTCTAACCGCCGAAAATTCGATGCCAACTCCAAAGCCGAGATAGGCCCTCACCCGAAAGTCGTCTCATTACATAGCGTCGCCAATTCTGAGCGCAGCGAAAAATCTTTCAAAACTACTTCGGGCGTATTAGAGAAGCTCATTCGACAGACTCAGGAAAAAAGGCGGCACGCGCTTTCGCGATCGAGCCGGGCGAAGCAAATAAATTGGAATAGATAGCCGGAACAACTCTCATGAACCTACCAATGAAGATATCTTTTCTATTTTCGGCCCTCGGCCTCTTCATCACCTTGGGAGCGATAGCCGCCAATCCGCCCGACTCACCGGATGCCACCCCGGCGTCGCAAAAGAGCGCGCAACCACCGAGCGACAAAGGCGATCAAGTCGTCACCGGCGGCGATCTCGCCTTCATGAACGACGCCGCTCCGGGCGGGCTGGCCGAGGTCGAGTTGGGACGCCTGGCGGTCAAACAAGGCAGCACCTCCGCTGTAAAAAAATTCGCGCAGCGAATGATCGTTGATCACTCGAAGGCGGGTGAGGCGCTCAAGGAGTTGGCGCGCCAAAAGAGAGTCAACTTGCCGGCGACCCTGCTCCCAGAGAGCGAACAGACGATGGAGAAGCTCTCGAAGACGAGTGGCGCGGATTTCGACCAGGCGTATGTGAAGGTGATGGTCACAATGCACGAAAAAGATGTCGCAGCCTTTTCCGCCGTCGCCCAAAATGCCACCGACGCCGATGTGAAGGCCTTCGCTGCAAAGACGCTTCCCACCCTCAAGATGCATCTTGAGATGATTCACGCGATGGCAGAGCAAATGGGCGTAAAAGTAAAATCGTAGATCGATGATCCAACCCACATAGAGAAAGCAGAATTATGGAAACCAGAATGATGAACGAAGATACCGATAGCTTGGGCTACAAACTGGAAAATGCGGGGGCGTTAGTCATCCGCTACGGATTGGTCATTGTCTTGTTATGGGTGGGGTCGTTGAAGTTCACCGCCTACGAGGCGGAAGGCATCCAGGGGTTGGTCGTAAACTCCCCGTTCACTTCGTGGGCCTACAAAGTTTTCAGTGTCCGGAGCTTTGCCGCTCTCCTGGGAGTGATTGAGATATTGTTAGGCATTCTGATCGCGACGCGCCCGTTTGCGCCCAAGCTTTCAGCCATGGGCAGTCTGGGTGCGATCTTCATGTTTCTCGTTACGCTTAGTTTTGCATTGACCACTCCCGGCGTCTGGCAACCAGGCTACGGCTTTCCCTTTCCCTCGCCTTTTCCCGGGCAATTCCTCGCGAAGGACTTGCTCCTACTCGGCGCAGCGATTTGGACCGCCGGAGAAGCTCTGCGCGCCGCAGATCCGATGACGGTTCGAACGACCCGCGTCTAACCCACCCGCCGCCGACCACGCGGTTCGGCCAAGCTGATTTTCCTCGCGCTTAACGATCTTATTGGTCCTGGTCCTTTCACCTTCGATCCGAACTGGCTCTCGGTGATTGCGCGCCGCGACTTACTCCAGGCCCAAAGCCTGACGACTGTCTCGCGCGAATTTGAAACCGCTTAAAGGCGCACCCGGATCGCTTCCTTTTTCCAAAGCGAGAAACTGGAATTTCGTTCCCAGAAGTTCCGGATGGAGGAGAATCTGCAGGGCGCGGCTTTTCTCGACCCAAGCAGAGACGAGGTGCGAGTGGCTGGCAAGCAGCCCGCTGAGGAAATGATGCTGATCGGTAAATCCGGCGATCGTTAGGCCAGAGTTTTCAGCGCGTTCGGCGAGGCTGGTCCATTCGACGTGGGTGGTGATGTCACCCGCGCCAACGTTCTCCAATGGCGACGGGAGCACGCGATGCTCGGCGTAACATTGCAGCGTCCCGGTTGTGCGGGTTGGGGAATAGTAGGCTGCTCGAGTCAATCCATAGTCGGCCAGAAGCGCGACGCCGCGCCGCAACTTTTTTGCGAGAATTTCGATCCAGTCGAGGACCGCGAGGCTGATCTCCGTTTCGTAATTCCCGAGCGGTGCAGGCAGAATCGTCGCGAGCCGTTCGCGGAGACGTTCGTTCGTGATGGGACGGTCAACAAAGGCGAAGCCGTCGGAGGTCCGCTCGACGAAACGCTCCTGCCAGGAGCGCGCTCCGGGTTCTCCCCTCGCGACGAGCAAGTGCACCGGCATGGCGTCGAGCAACTCGTTGGAAAAATGGATGCCGCAAAACGGCTCCAGCTCATCGAGGGCCCGGCACCATTCCGTCTTCTTCGCAAAGGCCCGCAGCACTCCTTGCTGTCGCCGCCGCAAAACCTCGAATGGTTCTACGATTCGATAGCGGAGCGCCGCGAAAATTTCCGGCTTCTGCGCCCGCAATGCCTCCAACACATCGGTCGCAAATTCCCCATGATGCGCTCCCTGCTCGACGATTGCGAAGTCGTTAGGCCGGCCAAGCTTTTCCCAGATTTCCGCGAATTGCGCTGCCATCATTTGGCCGAATAACGGCCCCGCGCTCACGCTCGTGAAATAATCGCCGCGCCGCCCGATGGCGCAGCGGCCCGAACTATAGTAGCCGTGCTCCGGATGATAGAGCGCCTGCTCCATGAACCAGACAAATGGCACCGGCCCCTGGCGGCGGATCGTGTCACGGATCATCTGAACGAGCACGGGATTGCCGGGGTCCATTCGGAAAGTCAAAAGAGTTAAAAAGGTTAGATTGTTAAATCCGGAATCCCGTTTCAACGTTGTAACCTTGTAACCGTTTCAACCGCCGCTCCATGCCTGTCGACTATTTCATGCCTACCGAGCACTCGTATGACCAACGCGCCTGGTATGCGCGACCCCGATTTTACGTTCCGGTCGGGCTCCTCGTTGTCGTTTTGGTCGCCGGTCTGCTCGCTTTTTTACCGGTCGCGGCGACGCTCAAACAACAGGCCGCTGCGCTCGATCTCTCGCATCTCGAGCAGATGGAATCCGCCAGCGTCATCGTCGATCGCAACAACAAGATCTTCGGCCAAATCTACGTCGAGAATCGCGAGACCGTTTCCTACGACCAGCTCCCGCCGAATCTCGTGAACGCCATCATCGCGACCGAGGATAATAAGTTTTACCAACACCACGGCTACGACCTGCTCGGAATCGTCCGGGCCGCGCTCAAGAACACGGCTGCCGGCCACGTGCGCCAAGGCGGGAGCACGGTGACGCAACAGCTCGCGCGCAACAGTTTTGAGCTCAAAGGTAAAACTTTTCGGCGCAAATTGCTCGAGATGTTCGTTGCCAGCCGAATCGAGAACAACTTCTCGAAACAAAAGATCATGGAGCTTTACTTGAACCGGATTTATTTCGGCGGCGGACTCTATGGCGCGGAGGCGGCGGCGCGCGGTTACTTCGACAAGGCGGCGCGCGACATGTCACTTGCGGAATGCGCCACGCTCGCCGGCCTGGTCAAAAGCCCGAACAAACTCTCCCCTTGGAGCGATCGTGCCGCTTCGCGCGAAGCCCGTAACTTCGTTCTCAGCCGCATGCGCGAGCTGGGCTTTATCTCCGAGGACCAACTTGCGAGCGCGCAGAGCGAAGATCTAATGATCGGCAACCGGCAAAACGCCCGCGGACAGAATTACGCGATCGATTATATCCGGCAGCAGGTCATCGCCGCGGTCGGTTGGGATCGTGCGATGAGCGACGGCTTCCGCATTCGCACCACGGTTGACTCGGAGTTGCAGAACGTGGCCGAAAAATCGCTCCGCTCCCATCTCGACGAGGCGGAGCAGCACCCCGGGTACGATCACCAAACCTATGAGCAATACGCCGCGCTTCTGCGCGAGGCGCGCGCGAAGAAAGTGCCTAACGACAAGACAACCGCCCCGCCGCCGCCCGAATATTTGCAAGGCGCGGTCATCGCGCTCGATAACAAAACCGGCGGCATTCTCGCGCTCGTGGGCGGGCGCGACTTCGAGCATAACGAGTACGACCGCGCGCTCCAGGCGCGGCGTCCGCCCGGGACGGCGATCACTCCATTCGTCTACGCCGCGGCTTTCGCGAAAGGCTCTTACCCGGGCTCGATCGTGGAGGATTCGGCGCTCGATAATCGCACCGTCATGATCGGCGGCACCACCGGCATTCTGGGCGAATGGGGCGCGGAGCGGGACGACAACCGCTACGAGGGACCGATCACCGCGCGGGCCGCGCTCTCCAAATCGAAGAACGGATCAGCCGTGCGCGTCGGCACTTCCGCCGGTCTCGAAAATGTTTCGCACTTGATCCAAACCGCTGGCGTAGAGACGAAGCTGCGCGCTTATCCCTCGACTTTCCTCGGCAGCAGCGAGACTACTCTGGCGGAGCTCGCGCGCGCCTACACCATCTTCCCTAACGAGGGGTGGCGGCCCGCGCCGCCGCACATTCTCGATCGAATCGAGGACAAGGAGGGCAATGTGGTCTGGCAGGCGGAAACCGGAAAAGTGCGCACGCCCGTCTTGCAACCGGAGGTCGCCTACGAGGTCACTTCCTGCCTAACGGATGCGCTGACCGAAGGCACGGGAGAACTCGCCTATCAAAAATATGGGCTGAAGAAATTTCCCGCCGCAGGGAAAACCGGCACGGCCTACGATTTTACCGATGCGCTCTTTGCCGGCTACGATTCGGCCATCACCTGCGTCGTCTGGGCTGGCTTCGATAAACCGCAAAAAATCTACCGGGGCGCTTTCGGCAGCGTCCTTGCGGAGCCGGTCTGGGTGGACTTGATGAATGCATCCGCCGCCCGCTACACGCCCCAGCCTTTTCCCGTGCCAGCCGGTTTGCACAAGGTGGAGATTTGCTCGACCTCGGGCCTGCTCGCGACCGACAAGTGCTACGAAAACGTGCGCTCGGCTGCAGGCGACGTCGTTAGGCGACGGACCAGTTATATGGAATTTGCGACGAATGAGCAAATGCCGACCGATCCCTGCGATGTCCACAGCGACGCCGTCCGCACGCGTCTGGTCAAGCAGTTTGATGGAAGTCAGTGGCCGCGGGCCGCTCTCGCCGTCGATACCAAGGAGGTCGCGCCCGTCGCGATGAAAGCGCCGACGCTCATCGCGCACGACGACCCTTACAACGCGATCGGTTCCACTTTCGCCCCGAAAACGGTGGCGGCCGCGAACTCCACCTTCGATCCGGAAAAGCCGATCAAGCGCGCCATCCCGGTCGCACCGCAACCGGAGACGCCGGTGGAAGTGCGGCGCGCGGAACCGGTTCGGCCGATGGACCAGGCAGTCGGCGAGCCGCTGCTCCGGGCCGAGCCTCCGCCCTCGATGGACTTCAGTGACGGCGACGGCAACAACCCTTAGCCGTCCCGCGGATTCTTTTCGCCTGACGGTTTTGAATCCGGGCGGACGCGACCCGGAGCAGGATTTTTCGGCCGGCGCCGGCTCGCCTAACGATGGCGGCGGCCACGCGCCCGTTAGCTTCCACGGTTACGCCGCCTGCACGCGGGGCGTTTTTCATCGAAAGACTCAGGCGGCGGTCGCGGAGGGTCTGCCGGTGCTGTTGCTTTTGCGGGGCGATTTCCGCGAAACCCGACGCGCGCTCGGCAAATTGCAGGAGCGCGGCCTGACGGTCGCAGTGGCTTTGAAAGAAACCGGATTGCATCAAATCACCCGGCAACTTTCCGATCCGAAGCGGGCCACACTGTTTCGCGAGATCGTCCGCGCCGCCGACGGCGCCATCGCCGCCACGCCTGAAGCGGTTGAATTTTTTGGCAAGGGAAAATTTATCCCGACGCCTTATCCCGTCGCCGATGAACGCTGGGACTTTTCGCGGCCGGTGGCGGAGCGCGCCGGAGTTTTTATTGGCACGCGCGAATGGAATGTGCCCTCGCGCAATCATCTCGCGGCGCTCACGCTGGGGCAGGAACTCGGCGAAGGGATCACGGTTTTCGATCGCAATCCGCGACGGAGCCGCAAATTGTGGAAGTCGTTAGGCGGGGATGAGCGGTTGCTTCGGCTGTTGCCAAAACGGCTGCCTTATCGCGATTACCTGGCTGAGATCGAGCGGCACAAAATTGTGCTGCAGGCGGACCGGAGCGCCGTGCCGGGCCAGGTAGCGGGCGACGCGCTGCTTTGCCGCCTGCCCTGCGTTGGCGGAGACGGGGCGATCGATCGGATTTGTTTTTCGCGCACCTGCGGCTTCGGCCGCTCGTTAGGCGAGCTGCGAGAATCAGCGGAACGGTTGCTCCGCGACCCAAACTTTTACGCCGAGATTGTGGCCGAATCCCAGCGGGAAGCTCTGGCGCGGATCGGCTTCGAAGTGGTCGCGATGCAACTCGCCGAGTTTTTCGAGCGATCGGTGGAGCGCTCCGCTCTGTCGGAGCGACTTTCAAACATGCGATGACAGAGCATCGCGCTCCAACGCGTTAACTGCGGCCCGGCCTCGCGTCGCAACCGAGCGCTTCGAAATAAAAACCCTCGAGCGCCCGCGCTTGTGTTTTTTGCTCAAATTTTTCCGCGACCGCTTCGGCGCCGCGCCGCGCGAGCGCGGTCAACGCTTCCGCCCGGCCCGTCCACTCGAACAGCGCCGCTGCCAGCGCCACATGATCGCTTTCGTCCACGAGCACGCCGCTAACGCCATTTTCGATCGCCTCGGGAATCCCGCCGTGCCCGGTTCCGAAAACGGGCAGGCCGCTGGCCATCGCTTCGAGCATCGCGTTCGGCACGCCTTCCTGGTTGCCGTCGCGGCCGAGCTGACTCGGATGCAGAAAAATATGGGCGTGCGCAAACTGCTCGCGCAATTCCGCCTGGGAAAGAAAGCCTGTGAAACGGATGCTCTCCGAGACACCGAGGTCGCGCGCGAGGGTCTGCAATTCATCGAGCATTGGGCCTTCGCCGGCGATGGTGAAAATGGCTGATCGATGCGTTTTTCGGAAGATCGCAAAAGCGCGCAGGCTCGTCGTTAGGCCCTTTTTCTCGATTAAGCGGCCGGCTTGCAAAAAGCGCCAGGCGCCGTCGTTAGGCCAGACTCGCGCTTGAAAAGAAATCTCGCCTAACGGAATCCCGGTTCGATGGACGCGGATCTTGTTTTCCGCGCAACCGAGCGCGGCCACCGCGCGCGCGAGTGAGTCCGAGCGCACGAGCACGAGCCGCGCAGCCGCCAGCATTTCCTGCGTCGCGCTCCGATAGCGTGGCTTCTCGAGATCGACGAGCACGTCGGCGCCGTGGAAGGAAACGACAACCGGTTTCGGCCAGCGCTGCATCAACGGGAGCAAGTGAACCGCGATGTGTCCGAAGTAGATGTGGAGCAATTGCGCGTCATTGGCCGCGAGCACCTGCTCGAGGCGCACGGTTTCTGCGGACGACATCCGCCACGGTGAATTTTGTAATGTGCGAAACCAAAAGCGCCGCAAAAAATGTGTCGCCGGCCTCGGCACGACGAACACCGGCGCAAAGGGGAACCGCTCCGCTTCCCCCCGTTTCCGCGCGATCACGACCGGCCGAAAACGCTCGAGCGCCGTGATCTGCCGGTAGATGTGAAGCATCTCCGGCTTAAGGAACGTCGCGCAATAACAGGCGACGACAGGCGGCGATGTGTCAGGCACGCCGAACGATCAACCACCCACCATCAGCCATCAAAGCCCTAAAAGGTCCACTCGAAGAGCTTGATGCCCGTCGGTCGGCCCGGATCGTTCGGATCGAAGGTCACGTGCTCCTGTGAGTTCCCGTAGCGCGCCGACGCTCGCGGATTGAGCAGTTGAAGTGGATTCCCGTTGCGCACCGCCGTCGGGATCACACCGCCCCGCGCCGCTCGCGTTACTGGAGGCGAGGGCGATGGTCGCGCCGGAATGGTGATCTGCGGATTGCCGACATTTGTGCTCAGGACCTGACCAAAACTCCATCCCGCCGAAGCGACGAGAACGAGCGCGCTGCTGACGAATATTTTTTTCATAGTTTCCTTCCCGTGGACGACCGGAGCGCAACTGCTTGCCCACGCTCCCGCCTCGCCTCACAATTATAGATCGATGGATTACATTGAAAAGGCTGCACGTGTCCTCGATTTAGAAATTTGTGAGCTGGGTCGGCTCCGGCAGCGGCTCGGCCCGGAGTTCACACGCGCGGTCGATCTCATCAGGGAAGCGGTCGAAGCGCGGGGCAAGATTATCGTCCTCGGGGTCGGAAAATCGGGACACATCGGCGGAAAAATAGCCTCCACTCTCACGAGCACCGGCTCGCCCGCGGTCGTGCTCGATTCGCTCAACGCCCTGCACGGCGATCTCGGCGTGGTCGCGGACGGGGATGTTGTGCTCGCGCTCAGCTACAGCGGCGAGACCGAAGAGCTGCTCCGTATCCTGCCCGCGATCGCGCGCTTTCAGGTGCAGGTGATTGCGATCTGCGGCGATCCGAAATCGACGCTAGCGAAAAACTGCGCCCTTTTTCTCGATGTGAACGTCGAGCAGGAAGCGTGTCCGCTGAATCTCGCGCCGACCTCGAGTACGACCGTGATGCTGGCCTTGGGCGACGCGCTCGCCATGGTCCTGCTCGAGGCGCGCGGCTTTCAAAAAGAGGACTTCGCCAAATTTCATCCGGGCGGAATGGTCGGGCGCAGCCTGCTC
>JACDGM010000203.1 GCA_013815325.1 Chthoniobacterales bacterium | reverse complement strand
TTCGTGGTAGATCAAACCGTCGCTTATCCACGGGACGCAACCGCCCGCCGCGCTCCAGGTTTCACTCCAGTGGCGCGTCGACACGTCATTGAACTCGAGAATGAACTGGGCCGCAAAACTGCGGACGTCGCGCGCGAGAAACAGCTCGTGCGAGAGCGCCGCGAGCGCGCCGCAATCGAGGGTCTTTTGCTGGACCGCCTCGCACCAGTGGATCGGCCATTGCGATGGACCCCATTTAAATTTCTTGCGCAGCCAGCGCGGACCGGTGAGCGGCGCGCCCGTGTTCAGCTGGGAGAAATCCGTCCCGATAATCCACTCGCGCGCGATTTCGCAACAGGGCTCTCCGTGATGCGAGATCGTCGATGAGGGGAAATGCTGCCAACGCGCAATGCCGGCATCAAGGTCGAAGCCAGCGGTTTCTTCCGCATCAAAGATTCTTTTTTTATCCCCTTCCAAATACATAAGACATGCTCCGGTCGTAGCCTCCTGCGTCGCAAAAAATCAGAACGTCGCCGGGCTGCGTCCCCTCCGGCAGTTTCACATTGGAGGCGACCTCATCGTGTTCCATGCAAAGGCGGCCCATCAGCCTCGTCGTCCCGCGTCGCAGCGGCTCCAGTTCACCCGTGCGCGAATCGCGCCGAAGAATACGATGGGGATAAAAGAAATACATCGGCAGTTCTGCGATCGAGCCATCGACCACGGCTTCCGTCGAATCGTCGCTGATTTTTTGAATCTCAAGAACGCGCATCGCAAGCGCCATCGATGGTTGCGCCATTGCCTTGCCCGGCTCCGAAATGATCTCGCGCAGCCTCGGCAGCATGGCAGACGCGTGCTTGACCGCGTTTTTGAAATCGTCCTCTCGCCCATCTTGCCAGTCGTCGGGGAACCAGCCCCCGCCGATGTCGAGCACTTCGATCTGACGGCCGGTCAACTTCTCAAGCGAGCGACACCAGCGGAGCATCGATTGATACAGATGCCACCATTGCCTGACACCGATATGACTGCTGGCCATGTGGAAATGAACACCGAACGCGGAGTCGCGCGGAAGCAGCGCGATGGAGTCTACCAGCGCGCGGAAATTGTCCGGCGTATCTAAAGGAATGCCGAATCGCGAGGTAATATGCGGCGGCCGCAAACGGATGCCGAAGACGGCCGACTGCAGATCGCCTTTCGCGGCCGCAGCGGCGACGCGCTTGAGGTCCGCGATTGAATCACAGAAGACGGCGTGCAGCCGCTCCTTCGGCATCAAGCCCTCCGGCCACCACTTCCCCGGGCCGTTGAGAATAATCTGCTGGGGTTTGAATCCAACTGCGAAAGCGTTTTGCACTTCCAGCAGGCTTATCGCTTCCGCGAGAAATCCGGATTCCAGCGCGAGCTTGAGCAAGCGCTCGTCGGGGTTGGTCTTGATGCTATAGCCGTTAATGACGTGCGTCTCAGGCGTGCTGAGGCTCCGCGTGAGCGTCGATGCGCGGGCGAAAAGATCGGCGGCAGTCTTATCAAGGAAGAGGAACGAGGGCGTCTGGAGAGCGTCGTAATTGTGACTCGATAGATCATGCACGAACGACGACGGAATCGCAGCGACGCCGTTCGCATAGGACGAGCCGCCGCCGTTCTTTCCGTGTTCCGCTCTTGTATCCCCGCTCATCAGGTGCGGGTGCAACTTGTGCAGACGCTCGGCCAGAGCGGGCATGCCCGAGGGATGCTTCATCGAATGACCGACGCCGCCCGCGAATGGCTCCGGCAAAGGGGGAAGCGGATACCGCGAACGGACCGGCACTTCCAGCACGACGCGTGTGAACTCTCCTGATGTTGCAGTCGTCTTCTCCGCGGGAATTCCCGTTGCCGCTTCGACCAGCAGGGCAGCGAGATTACAGCCGGCAATTGTCGCTCCGTGCATCCATGCGGGGAAACGCGGATTCCATTCCAGGAGCCAGCGCTGTCCTTCCGGATCGCGCACCATCTCGAGTTCCGCGCCGCCGGTCCAATTGACCTCACGAATGATTTCGCGCAGCGGGGCGGCGAATTCCTCGGTCACCTCCGTCACGTCGCCGGCCCAGGTTTTGCCCTCTTCAGTAAGATCACGTTTTCGCATGCTTACGCAGCCAAGCAACTCCCCCTTATAGGCGCAAAGCATGACGGATTCTTCGTAACCAGAGACGTGCGCCTGCAGAAACAGTCGCTGCGTTGACCAGACTTTCGATAGCTCTGCGCGAGCGCCTTCGAATACGTCCCACGAGCTGGTGCGGACTGCATCATAGTAGGGACCTTTTAGCCAAACGCGCCAATCATGCTTGCGGCAGAACGCATGCAGATCCCAATCCGAGTGCTCGGTAGAAATGAAT
>JACDGM010000018.1 GCA_013815325.1 Chthoniobacterales bacterium | reverse complement strand
CTCGCAGACGAATCGGGGCTGGCACATTCAACTCGTCTGCAATGTGCGTTACTTCGGTTTCTGGCTGCGGGTGAGTGAAGAGCGGCGAATCGTTCCCCAGCACGCTGAAGGTGAAACAGTTTTCGCCCGCCTCTTCGATGCAGGAGGCCGGCGTATTGCTCACTCGATACGCCCGTAACCGCCAGACAAAAAGGCCGGCAGCGGGAATGTTCGAGCGCGCAGGATCCCGGTGGGAACCGACGCGGCGCACATCGACGGTTTGCGCCAGGCGGTTAAACGCGCCGCCGAGAAGATCGAGACTGCCGACGTCGCGCACATCGAGCGTGCGGCCTCGTCGCATCTGCAATTGGTTGATGGCCTGAGTTACACCAAGCAATTGGTAGAACTCGACGGCACGCGCCGGCCGGCCCGCTACATCCCGCGCCAGCTCTTCGAGCAACGCGACTGTTCCTCTGCGCCGTCGTGCCGCGATCGTGTGCGCCACCTCGCGGCGGGGAATCAGAATCTTGTCGAGCGCGCGGCCCTGCGGCGTGCGCACATCGCCCGGTTGACCTGCCTCGTGTACCATTTGAAAACCGAGGAGATCGCCGATGTACGGGACGACCCAATCGTCGCACGTCTCGATAAACCAATTGTCGTAAAGGCGAGAGATATCTTCCTCGATTACATCGACCTGTTCGCCGATCACGCGCAGGAGAGCGCGCAAGGGCTGGCCGCGTTCTTCATCGCGCTGCCGGTAGATCGCCGGCAGCAATTCGTAGAGGCGATCAGCATTCTTCATCCTTTCACCTCCGTCAGCACGAGCGTCTCGGAGAGCGCGGGCGAGAGAACGGCGACTTGCGCCGGGTTCCTGCGCTCGGAATAATTTCTCGCCTTGGAATTTGCGCGTGCCGGCTGCACGACGACGCGATGCTGCACGCTCACGAGCGACTCGGAAAAACTGGGCAAGCGCGCCGATTTTTCGTCGTCTGCGGGCACCTTGCCGGCGTTAATCGTGGTTTTGATTAACTCCGCTTCCACGTCGCTTTCCGAGACCGCCGCGAGAAGATCGAGATCCACGTAGGCGACGCCGCGAACGCATTGCATGACAGAAATTACTTCACTTTTCGTCACGTCTTGCGCGAGATCCCGGCGCTCGAAACTGAAAGCCTCAAGCAGCCGGGTCCGAATCTTCGGCTCGATAAACTCCCATGCGTAATCCGGCAGCACGCGCACGTTCGCGCTGATGATAAGAGCCAGCATTTCGCGCAACTCCACTTCTATGGGTAAATGCGGATCGCCTAACGAGCGCAGGGTGCGCATGAGATTTTGGTAAAGGTCGGAGTGCTTTTCGATCGGAATATCATTCGCCCCGGCAATGGTGACGTGGATGACCTCGCGCGCGCCATCGGATAATTTGACGGCACTCGCCTTGCCGATGCCGGCAAACGTCCGAGTGAAGTCCGCGTAATCCTGCACCGAGACGAGGCGATCGAGCGCCAGGACTCCCAGTGGCGCGTTCTTCCTCGCCTGATCGCGATCCTCCCGATCGGCGCCGCCGGTCGAGGGAAGCGGGTTGATGACCTCCTTCACGCCGAGCGGCCGCGTCGTGAGCTGATTTATCTGGCCGGCCTTTACGTTGCCTGGTCGGCCGATGCCGTTGCGATAGACGGCCGTGACGTTTTCTCTGCCGGTTGGCGGTCTGGCCCCTTCCCGCCCGTTGCCGAAGATGACTGTCGTTTTCGATTCGTCATCGATCTTTGTGATGAACTTCCGATCGTCCGGCGCCAAACCCGCGAGCGTGTCGGTCTCGTGCCATTCCACTTCGTTCACGCGCAGAACCAGCGTGCTCGCGGCGCCGGCCGCGGTGGGCACCGCCAAGAACGTCAGCGGCGGCTGGCGCAGGGCGAATGTTTGCATTGGCTTGCTCGCATCGCCGCTGCCAAGTACTTCCTTGCGCGTCTCGCCATGCGTGGCCTTGATGACGTTTCCGTAGATCGTCATCTTATCGCGCGCGTAACAATACGCAGGCTTGGTAGAGAGGGTGATGAATGTGTGTGTCTTGTCGCCGGGTAATACGGGCGACTCGTCGTTAGGCGAGATCTTCACGACGCGATGCGATACGCTCAAGAGCATGGCCAGCTCCGCCGACTTAATCCCCGGCACCTGTCCTCCGTTGACGTCGAGGACATCGCTTCGCTCTCCGGACACGATCACCCAGCGTCCAGCCTCCAGTTCATCGTAAAAATCGTCCAGTTCGATCTCGGCGTCGCAGATCGGGTCGGGGATTGGAATCTCGGCGAGCGGGAGCAATTCGCTTTGGGCGAAAACGCGGGTGGCCCGCAACATCGCAGTGGACTTCGAGGCAACGTCCGCGTCACCTCGGGCATCTGAAAACCACGGCCGCTCGATTGTCGCCACGCTCGCCTTTGCTGAGACGCCAAGCACCGCCATGGTCGCGGTCTCAATCCGCTCCACCGAATGGATTGTCACTCTCCGATTGTCGGGGACGTTCGGCGGGATTCGGGGAGCGCCTTGAGGGCTCTCGCCTTTGGCTAGTATCGGCCGGTCGATCAGCATAAAGCTCTTGGTCTTGATCTGGTCGTACTCCGCGTCGAGCGCGACGAAAAGAAAGCCTTCGGCCGAGAGCGCCAGCTCACCCATCGTGTTCTCCAGATTAGGAGGCTCGAATCCCCGAAGCAGGTCCCCGTCAAAAAGCGGTTGAGCCGGAGCGCTGTGACCGAAGAGTGAAGCCGAGACGCGTAACGCATACACTTTGATGTCTACCGATGGCGCGACCGTGGCATTGGCAATGGCAGGTTTGAGCACATTGCCGAGGGCCGGTCGGAAGGTGGTGAGCATGCGCGGAAAAACGTCGGCACCTTTCGCGAAGGCAGTGTTCAGAGTGCGATCCAGCCCCGCCGTGTTCGGCGGCGGAATTGACGGCGCTTTCTTTAAAGAATCGACGAACTTTATCGCGTTGTTGCCCTCTTCCACCAAGGCAGATCCGGGTTCGAACGCAGCGTCCGCGACGACAAAATCCGCACCAACTGCTTTCTTCGAATCAGACAATGGTCGCACCGTGATGTGCGTCCGATTTGCGGATGTATCAGCCGTTACTTCAACCACGCGCAGCGGTATCATTTTGTCCATCCCCTCTCCAAAGTCGATCAGGATTGGATCGTTAGGCTTGAGGTTTGTCGCAATCCCTTTGAAATAGAGACCCTTTGTCCTCATCGACTCCGCCGTTTGCGGCCGGCTCAGGCGCGGCTGGAGTTTGTTCCAGGCGGTGCGGGCGCGCAGAGCTTCCGCGGTCTCGAACGATTGCGGCAACTCGTTAGGCTCGGGCACGCTTTGCGCGCGGCTCCCGGCTGGGATCGTGACTTCCATTCCTTTCGCAGGAGTGACCGAACGATCTTCGTCGATGGTGTAAGCGAAATAAGCAGTCGCCGCCACGCCCGGCCGCGGCGTGTAGCCGATCAACCGCGCCAGCTCGAGGACGGAGCGCCTTTCGGTGGCGGTGCGCAGATAGCCTTCGTTCGCGAGACGCTCGTCGTAAAATGTGAGGACATCCGCGACCGTCGCCCACGCGTCGAGTAAGGCGATCGCGGGATCGCCCGAATCGCGTGTCGTTAGGCCGGTAAGGGGAAGGATCGGTTTCCCTTCTGAGTCGAAGCCGGCATTTGGGACCTCGATCGCGAGGTTTGACAACCGCGCCAGCATCGTCTCGAAGAAAGTCGAATAGGTGCCCGCACGATAAAGGAGCGCGTCGAGGCCAGGCCGGTTGGCCAACGACGCGGGCGTCAGCTTCTCGAGCCCTTCGCAGCAACCGCAGGTCGAGCTCGCACTATCCATCAGCGACCTCCCCTCAAATCCAGTTTCAGCCTGCCGTTTTCCGGATTCACAGAGTCCTGATCAAGACGCGCCACTTCGAGTGGGCCGATTGGCAAAAGGCCGTGATCGAGCTCGTGGTTTTTGCTTTCGAAGCGGCGCTGCAGCGTTGTCACTTGCACGCTCTCGACGCCCTCCACCGCTTGCGCCGCTGCGATCAGCCGGCTCAGGTAAATCGAATCGCCGAAGGTGAGATTGTCCGGATGAAAAAAGCCCGGCTGCCCGTCCGATCGTACTCCGCTTTGGAAAACTTCGAGCAGTGCCGCTTCGACGTGGCCGCGCAAAAAATGTGGCTGCAGGCAAATCGTCATGGCGACATCCAGAGGCACGTAACGCGCGGGAACAACCTGCAGATCGTGTCCCATTCGCCGGTACCGTTGCAATAGTCTCTCGATTCTCTCGAGCAAGTCGGGCGAAGCCTCAAATGTGCCGCGCGGATCGATCGCCACGCGCACGGAATACCACCCGCCGGTCCAGCGCAGCTCGGCTCCGGCGCGTTGCACTTGGAAGTAAAATTCGCGCATCACAATCGCGGCGTAATCTTCCGCGATGATGGCGCGCTGAAGTTCTTTGCGGAATGCGCGGGGTGCGAAAAGCTTCGCTTCCGCGATCGGCTCCGGCGCAATCCCGCCGCGGGCGGGGAGTGGATTCCGAGCCTGCAGTGTATCGTCACGAATGCTTTGTTCGTTAGGCCAGACGATCTGTGAAATTGCCTCCGCGCCAACATTCCCGGCCACTCCGCCCCCGATGCGGTAGGTCGCGTCAAAAACCATTCCGGCTTCCGGGATTCGGCCCGCTTCGCCATCGCCAAAGCGCAGATGGGCGAGGCCTTCATCGTCGATCTCGACCACGAAGTGCGGCGCGTCACCCTCGCTCTCAAGCAAGTCGGGACGCGGCCACCATTCGTTAGGCTGGGAAGTCGAGGTGCTCAGTTTTATGCCTGGCACAGCCCGGCGCGGATTTTGGATAAGGAGCGCGCTGGCGGGCGCATCTTCGGCGACCGGCTCGGCGAAAACCAACGGCCCGCGCCGCAACGCCGGACGGAATTTTCCCGACGTTATCGTCGTCTCGGAGACACGCCCCTGGCCCTCGCAGAACACTTCGCTCCGCTCGGTCGGAACCTCGTCGAATGGCGGGCGCTCCTCGATAGTGCGCCCGTGGTCGACCAGGATCACGTTGCCGCGCGCGACGCTGATCTTTTCAATCAATCGGCAAGGCAATTGCGGCGGCCTCACGTCCGCCGGTCCGATCGCGGAAATGCAAAGCGGGAAAGGGAGTGCGTCTTCCGGCGTCCATTCAATCTCGATCAGCGGTGTGGGAAGATCCTTCGCGTCGCGGAGGGGATCTTCCATTGGTGTGACGCGGGTTAGCAGAACAACGTGCCGGCGGTTCGGGTCGCGATCAGCCTCCTCTCCTGTTTTCGGCCCGATGGCTTCCTCAAACAGGACGTAGTCGCCGGCTTTCAAGCTGAGCTTGCGAGTGGCCGGTGGTGATTCAGGTGGCCGAGGCTGGCAATCGTCATCCGCGACGTTGCGGTTAGGGTAAGACTTGGTTTCCTCACCCGACAGCCATGCGTCGCGCAAGGTGGCAGTCGTGCTACCGCGCGGCAGGCAGCATTGCAGATCGCCCCAAGTGTAAAACTCGATCTCATTGTGCGCTTCGCGGAAGTGAACCTCTTTCGCCAGCGGCTCAAAGTATTCGAATGATCCCGCGGGCAACTTGTCCACTTCCTCGGCCCGGATTGTTTGGCCGCGATTTGGACCCACTCCATCGGGCGGAGTAATAAACGCAATCTCCTCCCGCTTGAAGGTCTGATCTTTAGCCGTGATGTGCACGAAGACCCAGGCCCTCGCGTTGCAGCCCTCGTGCAGGCAATAATCCACCAGCCGTGTGTGGCGCCGGACCGAGATCCGTTTTCGGGCCGTGTCGAGGTATGCCTCCGTGCCGACGGCGTCTTGATAATAACTGAGGTAGTCGCCCGCGTAAGCGAGGAGTTCCACTAACGCGATACCGATGTCCGGCACGTGCCGCTCGCGCCAATCGGGCATGATCAAGGCCAGGCGATCGAGAATCAGCTGGCGAAAACTGACATAATCTTTTGCGAGGTAATTGATCTCCGGCTCGATGCGTTTTTCCGGCGGACAGAGGAGCGCGATTCTGCAATCGAGTTCGGTTGGGCACCCCGGCTTGAAAAAAAACTCAAGCTCCGCGTAGCGTGGATCGAACCCATGGAAGGGGCGGAATTGCTCGCGCCCTGATTCGTCGCGATCAATGATCGGGTGTTCGCGCTCATCGGTCTCGACCAGCCGCAAAGTGTAGGGCGAGAAGTCGCCGACCTTATCGACCTTCACTTCCATCCAATCATCCTCCCGCGGATGGGTGTTACGATGAATGGAGACATCGAGGACGCGCACGTTCCGGACTCGGCGGCCACCCTCGATCCGCACATTCTTTTTTGTGATCGGTGATCGCGGCGGAGAGCCCTTGGCTTCGATCGCAGGCGGCGCCTTTCCCAGGAAATAGACCGCGATCGTCCGTTGGTCGTCGCCCGTGACCTCGACATAATCGAGACCGTTCAGACTCGCCGAGCGGACCTTCTCGCGGCGCTCTTCTCCGATGCAGATTTCGGGCGTTTTCATCTCCTTGTCTCGTTAGGCTGCTCGAGTGAACTGCGCGGTTTGTTGCTCCTGGGTGCGGCGGACGAGATAAACCAGCTCGACTCGCAAGGTTGCGTCCTCGCTCGTCACTTCGAGTTTGTGCACCTCGACGAGGTCGCCTAACCAGCGCTGCAACCCAGCTTGAATCGTGACTTGGATGGTGGCGGCCAGCTCAGGACTATTCGGGGCAAAGACAAGTTGCAAAAGGCCGCTGCCGAAGTCCGGGCGGTTCACGCGCTCACCCGGGCTGGTGAACAAGAACTCCTCGATCATGTCGCGGATGTGATCGTCGTCCGTCGTCGAAGCCGTTCGGCCGCGGCCGTCGAAATGAAATGGAAAATCGATGTTCATCAGATGGCAGTGACGCGTCCTTGCGTGAGAATGGTCAAGAGGGGCGTGCCGGTGGGGGCGCAGATCGCCACGCTATCGAGCAGGAGAAGCGGCTGACCGTTGGAGCTCACACGGGTCGCGGCGGTGACGAATTGCGCGGTCACACACGGACCGTTCGCCGGCGGAACGAAAGTACAGCCGGCAATGACATAGGGGCTCGTTAGGGCGACGGTCGGCTGCGCGCTGACGAGCACGCGTGGGTTCGAAACCATCGGCTGCGCCTGACCCGCGTGCGAACAAAGGACCTGCGCGCCAAAGTGGAGAAGAAAACCAGGCATATCAAATGACCACCAGAGCGGCTTTGTTGATCATCACATTGGGTCCCACCATGTCGATCGAAGCGCCTTTGCCATTATTGATGAAAATACCTGCATCATTCACCACGATGGTAGCTCCCGTGGGACTGCGCAGAACGATGCCGCCCGTGCCCACAGGCGCCGGGGGTGGCACTGGCGCCAGCGCTGGAAGTGGCGGAGCATCGCTAATGACTAACGAGTGTTGCAATGAAGTTTGAAACACAATTGTTTGTCCCGGCGGAACGGCCGGCGGCGCAAGTGCGGACTTGGGCACTTCGGCGAACGCGCCCCAGAAACCTCCGACCCAGATAGGATAATTTGGATCGCCCTGCTCGAACTCGATCCAAACACCCGCTTTAAGTTGAGGGATCATGAACGTTCCCTGTTCGATGCCGGCCATTGGGACACACGGTAGAGCCCACGTCGTCGGGATCAGCCCTTGCACGTCGGGGACGATCGCTTGAATGCGGCCCCGTTGCTCCGGATCGATGTTGTTGATCACGGTCCCGCGATATTTGCCGTGATAGCGTGTTGTTTTGCCGTTATTCATGCTGCCACCTTCGGAACGGTAGAGATTAAGCCGTTGCGGCTGAGCTCGAAACTTTGCTTGTATTCACCCCGTTTGATTTTGTGGGTCACGCTTTTCACATAGTAGAGCCCGTCATAGGCGAGACCGGCGCCGCGCACGCCGACTAACTGGCGTGCTTTCAAAACATGACCGTAGCGTACAACATCGAGCTCACCGCGGCCGGTGACCGCTTCCGCCCATTCCGACGCCTTGGCGATGCCGATCATGATCGCTTGTGGGAGCGAGCGTTTGGAAAGGTCATCGCTCACTGGTTTTAGCCCGGTAGGTATCGGATGCAAGAGTCCTAATGGAGGAGTTAGCGGGGAGATCGGCGGGACCGGGACCACAACGGGAACCTTCGATAGCTCTTCATACCAGAAGACTGTAGGGATCGAGTTGCAAGTGTTATCGAAGGTGAAGGAAAGCGCTTCGACGTTGGTGTGCGCGTCCATGTTGATGTTGAGCGCGGGCTGCGGGACGCCGACTTTTATTTGCGGCCCCCAGTAGGCGACGTTTGCGCCCACGACTGGACCGGCATCGATGTAGAAAACGTACCCGACATCAGCGGCCAGATCTTTGATGTATTGGAGGTCAGTCCCTTTTTGGGCCGGGATGCGAGAGATAGGAATGGGAATGTCGATCAAAATGCTGGGGACAACGAGCGGGAGGATTCCCAGCACTGCGTACTTCAAGAGCATGAGCCCAACCCGGCCTTCCGCCGGCAGAGCCGGAAAGGGAAATCCGCTGAAGTCGATTTGATCCATTAAGACCGACAGATCTTCTCCTGTAACAGTGAGGGTGGCGTGGCTACCGTCGCTATTTTGTGAGACTTGAGAATTGGTCACCACGCCGTCGATAAGCACATGCGGAGTTCCATTGAAGATAACGGCGATGACGACGCGCAGAACAGGGATCGGTCCGCCGCTCGTGAGCAGAAAAAGCGTGTGCAGCGGCGAGTTAGTGCTGAGCGTAAACGAAAGCTGAAATCCGCTCTGGCCGACATCGTGGATCGTAACAGTCAGGTCGGTCAAGGCATCCATCACTGCCTTCGGCGCCGGGATCGGCACCAAGGGGCCGACGTAAAGTTGAAGATTGATTCCTTTAAGCATCGGGTATTCCTGGGATGCCTTCCGGTAGAGTTATGCGCAGGCGCCGGCCGATGGTTTCGGTTAACTCTTGTGGACGCATGGCGCCGTTCGGATCGCAGACGCGCCAGAATTGTTCCGGATCCCCGAGATAGCGCGCGGTTATGTTGTCCAGGCGGTCCCCCTGGGTGACGACGTGCTCGTGCAGGAGCGAAAAATTATCCGGTGAAGGAAGGAAACGCCGTTGCAGATAAATAACGACGCGACCCTCGGCCGTCTCGAGTAATTTTGTATCGATCCCGGCATAACGGCTGGTGGGCGGGAAGAGACTTGATTTCAACTGTGCTGGTTGAAGGAGCGACTGCAAGGCCTGGTTGGGATCGTTCATCAAATGCCTCCGATTCCGAGATTGCCGAATGTCCCGCCCGCATTTTGTGCGGCGAAGCGTTCCTTTTGCTGGAGATAACTCATAAACAAGCTTCCGCCTTTGTTATCGAACCCCATGTCATCCACGCTCAGGACGCGCAGGCCGAGGCTGATCTTCGCGCGGATCGGATTCAACGAGGTATCGAACGCTTCTTCCGTGATGCTGAAGTCCGTCAACCGCACGGGGAGAATTCGGTTTTTGCTCCAGATAAACAGCGTCAGCGGCGTTTGCATCGGCACGATTTCGAGCACGCCGGAACGCGCCAGATTATTGTTCGAGGTCAACCGCGCGCTGCTCGGATAAACAATCGTCTCCAAGGCCGCGAGCTGCGGATGAATGCCTAGCTGTGTCGTTTGCGCATCGGCCGTTTCGAGCTGATCTGTCGCGTCGATCTCCGCCTCGAGTTTGATCGTCTCCACCGCCGGTCCAGTCAGCCGCATCGCCTCCGAGCGATCGCCACTTTCCTTGATGCCCTTCGGCGCCAGAGTGCGAGTGAGCGTGTCGGAATTGTATTGCAGCGTAATGATGCGCAACACCGCCGACGTGTCCGGATCGAGTAGGACGATGCCGCCTTTAAGGAGACGCGGAGAAATCATGGCGAGGTTAATGCGGAGTCGCAGTGATTAGGGCACGCAGCTTGGGATCGACTGGCACGTTAGGTTTCACCTTCAGCGCGCTGTGCAGATTAGCCGCCGCTTCCTCGTCCTGACCTAGCGCTAGTTGAGCCTTCGAAAGGGCGACATGCGATTCCGCCGAAAGGTTTGGCTGCTGAGTCAAGACTGAGATTGCATTCGTTAGGCGCGAAGCCGTTTGCGGCGAGACCGCCTCCCCCGTGCTCGCGGGCGTCAGTTGCTTCACCTGCAGACGCTGGACCAACTCTTGCGCCTGGATCGAACTCGGGTCCTTCTTCGCCGCCACCTCCGCCCACTTCAGGGCCTGGTCGGTCTGGTGCAGGATCTCATTGCCCCGCGCCACCTGTTCCGCCAACTGCGGTGACGCGCTCGATGGCTTCAGCGCGTTATACCTGACAAGTGCTTGCTTAAGCTGCTTCTGAATCGCCGGATCGGTCGGGTTATTCTCATGCTCTTGCAGAAGTTCGCCCAAGTCCACCTCCGCGCCGCCGACCTTGAGCGACTTCACTCGAGGAAAGCCGATCATGACGATCGAGAGGATGAACAAGG
Organism: Chthoniobacterales bacterium; assembly: GCA_013815325.1. Lineage (GTDB taxonomy): Bacteria > Verrucomicrobiota > Verrucomicrobiia > Chthoniobacterales > UBA10450 > Palsa-1392. The sequence goes on along the minus strand of JACDGM010000018.1, from coordinate 37,206 downwards.
TCACAACCAAGGGGGTCGAATAACGCAGGAAGAGGCAAATCAACGCCGCTACGAACAAGACAACCCCGAGGGCCAGCATGATAAATTGATAGGAGCCCATTGCGATTAATCAGCTGCCTTCGCTGGCCCCGATCCAGTGCTGCTCGGTGCCCAGAGTGGCGGTGGTTTTCTGCGGAATTTCTAAATCCAAATGGAAATGCAAAATCAGCGCGCCGGGGCCATGCCAGTTCAAAGTACTGCCGCCGCTTGATCCCATGAATTCTACATTTCTGCTGCCAAGATTGGTTTGCAGCGTTCGGCGCTCGGGCTGCAATCGTCCCTGCCGGCATTGCTCGCACTCACTACCGCAAGTGTGCCCGCCGCAGGCACACTTACGCTGCAAGATGCCTCCGCGCATTGCCGCGAGAGGCGATGTCATTAGCGACGGCGTTCGCGACTTTTGCAGCGTGGTTTTCATTGCGGTGTGTCGTGCAATGCTGGCGCGCTGCTCGGATAGACGGTTGTCTCCAGCGCCGCGAGCTGGGGATGAATGCCGAACTGCGTCGCCTGAGCATCGGCTGTTTCGAGCTGATCGGTAGCATCAATCTCCGCCTCAAGTTTGATCGTCTCCACCGCCGGTCCCGTCAGCCGCAACGCTTCTGAACGATCACCGCTCTCCTTAATGCCTTTCGGCGTCAGCGTGCGAGTCAGTGTGTCGGAGTTATATTGGAGCGTAATAATCCGCAAAACACGGGAGGTATCTTCTGGATCGACCAACACAATTCCGCCTTTGAGTAGGCGCGGAGAATTCGGGAACGTGCTCATGACTTACGGCGCGCACATGATGGCGGCGCGTTGACCTTGTTGTTGGTGGAAGGTGTCAATAGTCACGCCAACGCAATCGACATCTCGAACCGCCTGCCGCCGCGCTGCGTTGACCGTGCGCACGAATGCGTTCGCCGCGGCCACGTACTGGTTCACTTTTCTTTGGAACATCTGCCCCGTGTCACCGATCGTGCCAGTGAAAGTGGTGGGGTAAGGGCTGTCCTGATTCGCCTTCGCGATCATGGCCATGAACCGCTCGCCGTGCGCGCCTTCATGAACGCGGAGCGATTTTCCGCCCACCGCCTTGTCGCTCGCGGTCGTGCCGGCCCCGTAGCCGGAAGTGCCCTCCGCTTTCACGCCTTGGGCATAGCGCGTCACGATCGTAATAGTGAGACCGGTAGGCGGGGTGAAGGCGGTCACGATACCCTGCCGGATGGTGGGATTAATTGCTGCCGGCGCCGGCACCGTAAAATCGGTCGCGCCCCCGACCATCCCCTGCACGTTGTTCACGTCCGGCCGCACGATAACGGTCACGGCGCCGAAGGTGACAGTGGTCGCGCCGGTGCCGGTTCGCGTCAGCCCTTGCGTGAGCGGCGTGGACATGGTGAGCAAACTGGCGGCGAAGTCGCGCACGTCGGTGTCCGCTACATTGTCGCGCAGGTTCATCAGTGCTGTGTCGGAGAGGCCGCGGATGCGGGTGGTGATCTCTTCGTCATCGAGATCGCCTTTGCGCAGGCGGGCGTTGTCCACGCACCACTTGTCCACCTTCAGCATCTGCTCCCGCAGTTTCGTGATTTGGTCCGCCTCCGGCAGCACAAGGAACGCCTTGCCGTAGTAGAGCATCGGCGCGCCCCACGCGAGTTTGGCTTTGCCGGCCTGAACTTCGCCGGGTTTAGACTCCACCCGCAAGCCGGGTAGCTTCGCGTCGTAGGAAGAGCCGGCCAGCCGTCCGCCTTTCTTCGGGAAATTTTCGTGCAGCAGTTTCCAAATCGCGTTCCCGCCCGAGCCAGCTTGCGCATCGGATAACGCTTTCAATCCCGACAGGCTTTGGCCGAGCTGTTTGATCCGCTCGCGTAGGTTCTCCTCCGTCGTCGCCTCGACGAACGCCTTGCCCACCGTGACGGTCGCGCTCTGCTGCTTCTCGCCTTTGACTTGAATATCGCGAATCTGCACCCGCGCGCCCGGCTCCTTCTCGTCGTAACCGACCGCCGCGACGTTGGGCGAATATTCCGGAAAGTAGCGCCTCAGTAGACGCCAGACGAGCTCCCATGCGCGCTGTTCCAAATCACCGGTGCGTTTGCTGACCTTGATGATTTCGTTGCGCTCGACGTCCTCGTCCGCCGCGGCTGTGGAAGTTTGCCGTTGTATCAATGGCCGGGAGCGCGTGACTCGGGCTAATGGCAACGTCGGCTCGCGGTCGTGCGCCATCACATGGTCCGCGACGCGCTCCGCTTCCCTTTCGTAGATGTCGTCTGACCTGCCGACAGCTAATTTTGCCTGCACGTTTCTCGGACCAGCTACCTTGGCGCCAGCGCCCCCGACTCCGCCAAATTGTTCGCGCGCGGCCGCACTGGCCCTCGCGATGAGTGTCTCGTTATTCGACTCCCCAGCGATACCGCCGGCGCGATCGCAAAAGGTGAACGCGCAAACGGCGCTGGTGGCGTTACCTAGGAGAACGCAACTGCAAACCTGCCCGTCGAGGCAGTGGTAAACGCAGATGCCAGGAGAGATCGCAAAGGGCAGGTTTGCCGTAGCGGCGCGCTGGCAGTCAACCAGACGACAGACACTACCGTGATGGAAATGCGGCGCCGGACACGGAACTCCCATTCCACGGCAGCGACCGATGGTTCCGGGATAGGGAATTTCCTGCCGACTTAACATTGGCCGGCCGACAGGTGTGATGTCGATTCGCTGAGATCGCGGCGCGGCAGTCTCCACTAGTGGCTGAGAACTTCCTTGTTGCAGGACGTGCGTTAATTCATGCGCCAGTAAATGCCGCCCCACCGGTGTGTGCGGCGCATAATGCTGCGGCTGGAAGACAACGTCGCGCCCGACCGTGTACGCCATCGCACCAACGGCGCGTGCCGACGCGGCGGCGTTCGCATCCGTGTGCACGCGGACGTGACCCAAACTGTGCCCAAAACGCCGCTCCATGAACCGGCGCGTTTGCCCATCCAGAGGAACACTCGGAGAGCAAAGGGCCTCGGCAACCGACGGGGTAGACGTGTGCCATTGCTGCGGGCTATTCAGGACGAAAGGCGACTTGCCGCGGAGCCGCGTCTGCCGACATTCAGTACATTCGCCCGTTGGCCCTGGCGTGCCGCCGCAGGCGCACTTGCGCTGCAGTAGCGAGGACCGCACCGGAGCGCCAGACGACGTGGAGGCTTTCGGCGGAAGAGGGGCCAGCGCTTTCATTTTGGGCGAGGCTGGATGGCGCCGTAGACGGCGTGCGCGATTTGGGCGCCGAACTCGCTTTGGTTTGCTCGCGTGGCTGCAAAGGAAGGCGCGGCGAGCGTCGCCAACGCAGATGCATTCAGTTCCGCGAAACCACGTTGCTCGAGCAAACGGGTCAACTCAGTTTCAACGGCGCGCTGCAGCGCAGCCCTTTCACGAGGCCTAACGAGCGGTTCATCCACCACCAGCCGTTCTATGTGGAAATGCACATTCGGCTTTGACTTCATGCCCACCCTCCGATTTCGGATTCGGTCAGCGGTTTCTCGAGCTTGGCATATTCGCTGCGGGCGGCGTGGAGGAGATGAGTCATGCGGACCGGTTCGCGCGCGTCGGCGGCGAGAAAGGCGGCGTTCAGGGCGACATTGCGAATGTTGCCGCCGGCGCCGTTGAGGCGGGCAAGGCGGTTGACGTCGAGGCCGTAGTTGGGTATGTCGCGGGGGAAGATCCCGCTGGCAGCTTCGAGCCCGCGTGGCGTGGCCACTTTCGAATGTCGATTCGCGGCCATGAAGCAGGAATTGCGCGATGGATTCATTTCACGTTTGCCAGAAATACGTTGAGCTTCTTCTCGTCGAGATTTCGCTTCTTCTTGGCACTGTTGACAGCGTCGATAATAGCGTAAGCCTCGTCACTGTATTTGTTCAGAAAGGCCCAGGTCATTTGCTGTTTGCGGCCCCACGTGACGCAGACCGGCCCGCTTTTCGTGTAACCGGGCACATAGACATAATGTCCGTTCTTCGGATTCGGTCGCGATCCCGGTCCGCTGATCACATCCCATGGTTTCCCAGCGTGAAACTGGGTGATCGCGGAATTCGGCAAGGTGAAGCCGAGTCCAAGCCGACATCAATGAAGACGGCGCGCTTGACCTCCTGGCGATTCGTCTGGGTGATCTGCGCGAAAGCTTTGATTTTGAAACGCTGCTTTGCCGCCGACCAGCCGCGCTTGCGCCAAAGCTTCAGTGAATCAAGCACGACCAGGCCGCTATCCTCTCCTCCAGTCTCCTTGAGATATTCTCGCAGCACATCCTTATCGGTGATGCTGATGAGAACTCCCTGCTCGGCTCTTTCAAAACGCAGGGTCTGATGTGCTCTGCCGGCCATGACACAGTCGCCGTACTCGTCATTTCCAAACATCGGCGTCGGAACGCCGTTGTGCTTCACATCGAAGTCGTACTCTGATGGCAAAGGGATCGCTCTGAGGATGGCTGACAACTTCAGATTGCGCGGATCGCGTTTGGCCGGCGCTTTCCCGAATTTTATGATGCCCGCAATGTCGTTTTTCTTCGCCGCTCTCGCCGCGGTTGTGATTGAGGATGGATATGTCATGGTGGGTTTTGTATCGCCGATTGGGGCCTGGACGGGTTGAGAACTTGGTAGATGGCCGGTCCGATTTGCTGGCCAAGATTCGATGGTCCCCTCTCAGCCGCGAGATGTGTGTCGCTGGTTGGGAGATGTGGCTCGTGGCGCGAAACGGCCGCCGACAGACCTTCGGCGCTGAGCAGGCGCACCAATTCAGCTTCCACGGCTGCACCGACGGCAGGACCTTGAGCGGGACTTCCGGGCAGGCCTTCCAAAACTAACCGCTCGATGTGTAGTTGAATGGAAGGCTGAGAACTGAGAGTTGAGGATTGAGAGGTCATGCCCAGCCTCCGATTTCAGATTCGGTCAGCGGTTTTTCCAGCTTCGCGTATTCACCGCGGGCGGCGCGCAGGAGGTGACTCATCCGCACCGGTTCACCGGCCTCGGCGGCGAGGAACGCGGCGTTCAAAGCCACGTTACGAATGTTGCCGCCCGCAACGCTAAGCCGGGAAAGCTTTGGCAAATCAAGCGCCTCAGTCGGTGTCCTGGTGGGGAATATTCTCCGCCAGATCTCCGCCCGTTGCGCGCCGTCGGGAAATGGAAATTGCACGATGAAGCGGATGCGGCGCAGGAATGCCGGGTCGAGCGAGTCCTTCATATTAGTCGTTAGGATGGCCAGGCCGCGATACGCTTCCATCCGCTGGAGCAGATAACTCACTTCGATGTTGGCGTAGCGATCATGGCTGTCCTTGACCTCGCTGCGTTTGCCGAAGAGCGCGTCGGCTTCGTCGAACAACAAGATCGCGCCGCCTTCTTCCGCCGCGTCGAAAACGCGCCGCAGATTTTTTTCCGTCTCGCCGATGTATTTGCTCACGACGGAACTGAGGTCGATGCGGTAAAGGTCAAGCCGCAACTCAGCGGCTAACACTTCCGAGGCCATCGTTTTGCCGGTGCCACTACCGCCAGCGAACAACGCGCTGATACCCAGGCCGCGTTCACCTTTTTTCGCGAAGCCCCAGGTCTCATAAACCTTCGCGCGTTGCCGCATGTGCGTTGCGATCTCGCGCAGAGTTTCATGTTGCATTACGGGCAGCACCAAGTCCTCCCACGCGGCTGCCGGTTCGATCCGCTGGGCCAGATCGTCGAGCCGGGCGCGCGATTGAATCCGGCAAGCCTGCCAAAGTTTGGCCCCGAGGTTTGCGTTACCGTCAGGGTGCGCGCCTAACTCAGTGCAAGCTGCCTGGATGCCGCGTGGGCCAAGGCTGAAATGCGTGACAACGTTCTCAACCTGTCCGTTAAGCTGGTGAAAGTCTTCGCCGAGCGCTTGCTGCCAAAGTACCTTTTGTTCGGCAGAACTCGGTTTGTGCACATCGAAGCGAACGATGGACCTGCCGCATGCGCCGAGCGGTTCGCGACGGCTCACTAACAGAAGTCCATGAAGGTTTTCGAGGAAGGGAATAAGTGTTCGCGCGCAATCCGCGACTTCTGTCTCGTCGGCCTCCACCAACAAGGCGCTGTTGTTGAGCATGGCCTCTCGCTCGCAAAGGCGGGCGAGCGATTCCCGTTCAACGGCGGCGACGGGGATGTCCGAATGCTTGAGTCCGTACAAACGCAGTCCCAGGTCGCGGCAGGCCATGGCCGCTACCGCGCGGCGACTGGGGCCATCTATCCCGCACAGGTGGACGATGGCGGGCGTTTCGCGCTTGTTGTTCGTCCATAACTCTGCAATCCGCCGCGCCACCTCGAGTTGTGAGGGCGGCAACTCATCTGGCAAGGAGATCGGTTCAACCAATCCTTGCAATCGCTCATCGAGGCCATTGACACCCGTCAGGAAATGCAGCACGCGCTCGTCGATGCGTAGCGGGGCGCCGACGAGCCCTTCATTGCCCGTCAATTCGATTAAGCGCCAGCGCCGCAAAGGCGCGGAAGGCGCAAGGGCGCTCCAATGCGCTTCGGGCAACGCTGCCAGGGCGAGACTAAACGTCGGATAAAGCCGGCGGGTCTCGCCTTGCGCCGTCGCGCAGCAGGCGGCAAATGTGGAATCCAATTCGATCCCGGCGCAAAGCAGCAACACGTCGCGTTCGAAGGGAGAAAGCCGTAAGGCTGCACACAAACTTTCCAAAGCCGCCGGCGCGGGTAATGCATTCGCTGCTTCACGCAAAGCTTGTTCGGTCGCTTGATCAGAGTCGTCATTTTCAGTCTCGCCTTTCGCCCTTCGTGTGTGCCGCTCTAAGGCTGAGCGCACTGAGGCGACGGCCGCCATCAGGTAGTTTTGGTTTGCTTTCGGCCAATCAATGTTTTCGGGCGAATTCATGTTGTGATGGTCACCGTCGGCCCGTTGAATTGGTCAAGTGTGGGACTATCCGGAGCGGTGTCGATGGTTAATGAACTTTCTGCGCCGTCCACCTGCACCCGCAGCAAAAATGTTCCGGTCGGAAAATCCGCTGGAATTGGGAAATCCAAATTCATGGTCGTAGCCGGACCGGTCGCTGGCCGATCCGGAATGGGAATCGTTCGCTCGCCTACCAACAACGCGACACGCTGGCTGCGGCCTACAGGCGACGTAACAGACAAGGTAAGCGTGTTACCGCGCGCTACCGTGATAGGAGGCGCCGTGGCGATTTGCGGCGCGAGCATGAAAGCCGCGACGTTCGAGGCAAAACCCCGATGCGGTTCATTCGGAGTGCCGAAGTCCAGCGAGTGGATGACCTGCGCCGTATTAACACCAGCCAGCAAACCCGCCGGCACAGTGACTTCTATCTGGTCATTGTTCAAGGTATCCGGTTCAAGGGTCAGGGCGCCGAAGCGCACTTTGGTAATCTGTCCTTTGAGATTGGATCCCGCCAAAGTGAGTTTCCCGCCAGCCAGAGCGATTTGCGGTGAGACGCTATCAATGGTCGGCTGTTGGAAGGGCATCACGAAAAGTTTGCGCTCGCGCACCGGTAAAGTAGGCCGCGTCGAGCGGCGGCTTTCAATAAGTACTACCGTGGCGAGATATGCGGCCGCGGGCCGATAAGGAGCTTGGAACGCCGTCCACAGTTTAGACATTTCTTCCGTGTTGAGGGTTTGCGGAGTTATCTTGATTTGTTCGATCTGCTCGGCCAGCCCGGAAGCGCCGAGTGCGCGGAGCATGTCGCCGAGGGGATCGCCGGGCGGCGCAGCGGAGGAAAGCGCGGCACGGACCGCATCACGCGCGAGAAACGGCGCTTCGTGGAGTGAGTGCATGGCGCAGCCGAGCAAAATTTCCGCATTCAACCGTTCTGCGCCGTAGGCGCTGAGCAAATAGTGAAGGTCCAAAGCAAGGGGCGGATTGGTCAGACGTTGACCTTGATCACCGCGCGAGGGAAGAGCTGCATTGCGCCAGCCGGTGTTAGGCGTGACTTGGTAAAGGAAGAGGTTGAGTTGATTGATCTCAGCGCCGTTGCTAGGAGTTACAACGCGGCTCGGCGGCAAACTCGTGACAGTGAAGCTCCCGACGCTGGTCGGTGGAAAGTCTGTCTTTAGACCCTCATCAACCATGCGTTGCAGCACAGCCGTCACGCCCGCAATGGCCAGTGGGTTGCTCATGCGGAAGTCCGGTTGCGCGCCTTCAAATATTCTTCCAAGGAAAGTTTGGGCGCAGATGGCGAGGCAGGCTTGGGCGCTGCGACAGAGGGCAACACAGCGCGGACTTCAACGCGGCCAATAGTGACTTTGATTGAGGGCCCCACTGATGAAGCTTTCGCTTTCTCCGCCATAACGAGTGGTGTGGCTGAAAAGCGTTGCGGCGGGCGACTCTCGACTGCGCGGGCTGGAGCGACCTGCCCGCCTGCCTTGGCTCCGCGGTCTATCGTTTCGATGACTTTTCTTTCGGGCAACTGGAGCGAGCGTTCCTCGGCAGAGTTGTGACGGACCGATGATTCGCCCGCCGCCTGCGGAGTCTGGTTGGGCGGGACTGGTCGTGGCGAGGCACTTTGTTCGTTAGGCTGTCCTTTCGTGAGAGCACTGTTCAAACCGATTGCGGGAGTGCTGTGCGAGGATGACTGGATAGGTGGTGCCCGAGGCGGATCGAGTTGTGATCGTTCCGGCGTATCTGGAAGAGCGGCTGATGTAAGACCAAATGCGGACAACGCCGTGTCGAGCGGAGCTACCGGCTGCGGGGTCGTCTGCCAGAGCGCGCGCAGTTCCGAAATTCGGGCCCCGCGTTCCTCATCGTGCTGCTCAATCACGGGCAGTCCCGCGTCCTCGCCCTGGAAAAGAACTCCGCCGTTCAGCGGCGGCGGCTCGAAAATGGAGACGAGTTGCGGGCGCACTGCAGGGCTGGTTGCAAGCGAGCGCGCTACGAGATTGCCAAGGAAATCGCTCATGACTCGATCAACTCCAAGTAGGCCTGACGGCGCCATGGACTGAGCGCGAGCACTTCCGCTTCAGGCCAACCGTAGGCGGAAGCAAGTGAGTGCACTTCGCGCAGCATGCGGCCCGCCCAAGCGTGAATCTCCGTCCAAAAGTAGGACACGATGTCGAAGGGTGTTTCCCAGAGGTGATGGCATTGCGGGCAGGCGAGCGAGAGTTGCACATCCGCCTGCGGATCAGCCTCGGACATGCGCTGTGAGATCGCGGCTAACAGTTCGGCCGGCAGTTCCGCCGCGGGCAATTCCGTATCGGTGCGCCGCGCTTTAGTCACGCAACGTCTCAAGAGATTTCGCCGATTACTTTCGCTATCTCCCGCCGGATCAAGACTCGCCAGATCGAGACTGGTCGGCAGACGAAATTCCACCGCATAATCGCCCTGTGTTAGTCTTAGAAGTAGCTCTGGCTCCCCGTCTGAAGTTGCGCGAATCTCGGCCGCATTAACCTCGAACTCGAGTTGTTCCGAGCAAGCTGGACAGGTCGTGATGCTGGCGAGCCGCGGCCCGAAGGTTTGCTCGCGCACGGCAAGCAAGCGCGAATCGCGCTGACCAATGCTGGCTTGTGCCAGCTGCTCGATCGGCGTTTCCGCACAAGCGACCGCGAGGAGAAGGAGCGCGCGTTGCGCGGGCGACTGTGCGAGTCCGCGCTCCCACACGTCCAAAAGCTCCGCCGCCGATAACGCGCGCATGGCGGAGTCTTAGCCCGGTTCGGCGAAGGTCGGCTCGCCCGGCTCGGGCACTTCGTAGTCGCGCTCCCAGCCTTCGTTTTCCAATTTGATATGCTGGATGAGCACGGCATTGGCATTGGCATCGACATCGGCCAGCGACTGAAATTCCGAGACCCAGCACCGGAAGATCTTATACGCGATCGCGAGCTGACCCGCTTCGTTATAAAGCTCGAGGATAAGGTTCTTACGAAAATCCTTCAACGAAACCTCGGCGCCAAGTCCGGAACCGAAGTTCCAGACCTTGTTCGCCCATTGCTCGAACTCTTTGTCGTGAGTAACTCCGCGATCGAGAGTGATAGCTTCGTACTCCGTCCGACCGGGCGATTTGCGGCTGCTGCTGGGGTCCCCACCCTCCCGGTGCTTTACCACTTCCGTGGTTCGTTTGAGTGCGCTGACCTTGCTCACGCCGGCCACGAATCTACCGTCCCATTTTACCCGGAACTTAAAGTTCTTATATGGATCGAACCGCTGTGCATTGACGCTAAATTGAGCCATAAGTTACCTCCTAGGTTTGGATTTGCCCCGCGATCTGCTGGAGCTTGATGACGACAAACTCGGCCGGCTTGAGCGGCGCGAAGCCGACGACGATATTGACGACGCCAAGGTTGATATCGTTTTGCGTCGTCGTTTCCTTGTCGCACTTGACGAAGTAGGCCTCTCGCGGCGTGGTGCCTTGGAATGCGCCCTGACGAAAGAGCCCGTTGAGGAAGGCGCCGATATTGAGCCGAATCTGCCCCCAGAGCGGCTCATCGTTAGGCTCGAAGACAACCCACTGGGTGCCACGGTAAAGACTCTCTTCAAGAAAAAGCGCGGTGCGGCGCACCGGGACGTACTTGTATTCGTCGGCCAGCTGGTCGGCCCCGCGCAAAGTGCGCGCGCCCCAGACGACACGGCCGGCGACGCCGAAGGAGCGCAGGCAGTTAATGCCGATGGGATTGAGAAGTCCATTTTCCCCGTCACTCAAATTCACCTCGAGCGCCTGGATGCCATTGATCGCCGCGTCGAGCCCGGCAGGCGCCTTCCACACGCCGCGCGTGGTATCGGTCCGCGCCATAATCCCGGCGACGAGCCCGCAGGGGACAAAAACATCGAGCTGACTTTCACGCATCGGATCGGTCTGCACGGCGCGCGGAAAGTAAAGTGCGGCGTTACGGGCCGCTGGCCCTGTGAGTCCCAGGGTAGGGAGCTGATCGCGAGCCTTCGCCGCGGCGGTGTTTTTGTTAGAGCTCCAGTCGGCGGGAGGATCGACTATGAGCATCGCGCGTCTTTCCTGGCAATAGGCCATCGCGTCCTGATACACCGCCGGCGGCACGTCGCCCTCACGGCTGTCGGGAAGAATGCAGAGGAGATTAAAGAGATCGGCCTTTTCGAGCGCGAAGAAACCGGACTTATCATTGCGGCTGCCTTTATAGTTAGCCTCCTCGAGGCCTGTGCCGGGCGAACCTTTCATAGCATCTTCCGCGGCAGTTAAGGCGTCTTCGGCCGATTTGATCTTGGCCGGGTCCTTACTGGCTTGCGCGGTTGCGAGATCTCCCTCAGCTTTGCTGGCGGGATCTGCTAGCTCCCGTTGCGCTGCCTTTAAGTGTTCCTTCGCCTTATCGACTGTGGTTGGCACTTGGGGCTTTGCTGCGAGTGCCGTATCGAGCGCTGTTTGAGCATCCACCGCAGACTTGAGTTTCGGTAGTGCCGGCGGCGTGAAGACGTTACCATCCCATTGGACAAGGTTAGACTCCGCGAGGAGCACGCGATCGATCCTCCGCGAGCTCTTGTCGGCGATGGCGAGGTTGCGAATCCGCTCAGTCGCGCCGCCAGGCCGGGCCTCGCGAATCGTGAGATTGAAGAGAAAGTCGGTTGCGCCAAGCCCAAGCCTGCTGCGGACTTCGTTCGACACATCAGTATCGATCGCCACGCGCAGTTTTTTCCCCCAAACGCCGGGGCTCGCGGCCGCCAGTTTTAGATCGTCCACGGCGAGGCGTCCGACGCCATCGTCGTCCCCGCTCACGTAAAGCCTAACGATAAGGGCGGTACTGCCGCCGTTAAGGTAGAAATCACGCACGGCGTAACTCATCGGATAAGGGACCCCAAGCCCGCCAAACTCCCGTTCAAAGTCGCTGATGCTCGTGATAGTAAAAGGCTCGTTCACCGGCCCTCGCTCGGCGCGCCCGATAAACGCTGTGATCGATGTTGCGACGCCCGTGATCGTGCGGACGCCGCTCGGGATTTCTTCAATGTAAACGCCGGGATAAGTAGTTAGAACAGGCATAACGAGAGGTGGGTTTGATTTGCTGGTAGCGAAAGGCAAAGCGGCATGTTTGGGGAACCTGCCCGAGCCGCCGTCCGATGGAGCAGCGGGGAAGAAGAAATCGTGGAATTCATATCAGAAATCCTCGGATCAAACCTTTTTCGCGGGAAGCGCACTTTTGTGTCAAGAGAAATTTGCGACTTTTCAAAAATTCTTTTGTTCTCCGTTATTGCCATAATTTTCGCGAGGGGGTGTTTGCGTTGGAGGCCCGGCGAGAAGTCTGCCCCCCTGAAACGAACGAAGGTGTTTTCGGCTCTTTCATGCGCAATAAATTACTGGCCTTCAATCTGCTGACAGTATTGGATTGAAGTTGCACGCCATGTCTCCCTTGATCAGCATCGCCATTCCGACGTTCAATCGCCCCACCTACCTTGAGGAGGCGGTGGCCTCAGCGCTGGCCCAGACTTATCCGAACATCGAGGTGCTGATCGGCGACAACAGCTCGAGCGAGGCGATGAGCCACTGGGCGCCGGCGGTGGTGTCCGACCCGCGGCTTTTCTACCGGCGCAACCCGCGCAATCTCGGCATGTCCGGCAATTTCAACGCCCTGGCGGACGCCGCGCGCGGCGAATTTTTCGTGGCCATCGGAGACGACGATCGGCTCCTGCCGGAGTTCGCGAGCCGGCTGGTTGACGAAATGAAACCCGGCGTCAGCCTGGCCTTTTGTAATCACCACATGATCGACAGTCAGGGGCGGCGGCTCGAAGCGGAAGGTCGTGAGCAGACGCGGCGCTATAAACGCGATAGCTTGCAAAGCGGCGTGCTCGAAAATCCCAAGGCCGCAGCCTGGCAGCAGTCGATGGCGATGTCCGCTACTTTGATCCGGACTGCCGACATGAGGCGACTTCGGTTTCGCGAGGACCTGAACACGCCCGATGCCGAGTTCTTCATTCGGCTGGCAGAGGAAGGCGCGAGCTTCGCCTTCGTCCCGGAATATCTCGTGGAATATCGCGTGCACGTAGCCGCCGCAACTTCGGCCGGTCTCTGCAGCGAACGGCTCGTCGAGTATCTCCTACCTTTGGAGGTCGCGCCCGCGGTTGAGCCTTACAAGAAACAGCTTTTAGGTCCGCTCATGATGAACGCGGTCAGCCGCTGCCTGCGCAGTGGGGAACGGGAGCGCGCGAAAAGACTGCTGCACAGCGCGTATTACCCTATCTGGGCGCCGAGCGACTCGGCTCCGCATTCACCGGCTAAGCGACTGGCCGAAGCCACCGAACATGCCATCAAGTTTGGGCTCCAGCACTTTTGTGCCAGCCTGCCGACAGCCATCGGGAGCCCCGCCTATCGAGTCGTGCGGGCGGCTAAGGATTGGGCCAGGTCATGAAGATCCTGGTTACTGGAACCGAGGGTTACCTGGGGTCGCTTCTGGCGCCCATTCTGATGAACCGGGGACACGAGCTTGTGGCAATAGATACCGGCTTCTACAAATCCGGATGGCTCTACAACGGGTCGCCTCTCACTCCGCGCACTTCAAACAAAGACATCCGACACATCGCCAGCGATGACCTCGCCGGCGTCGAGGCCGTTGTCCACATGGCCGAGCTCTCGAACGATCCCACCGGTGAACTGGCTCCTAACATTACCTACGAAATAAATCACAAAGGATCAGTCCGCCTCGCTGAGCTGGCGAAAGCGGCAGGAGTCAATCGCTTCATTTACATGTCCTCCTGTAGCGTCTATGGCGTCACCGACCAGGATTACGTAACCGAAGAGTCATCTGTAAATCCCCAAACCGCCTACGCCATCTGCAAAACCCTGGTCGAACGCGATCTCAGACCGATGGCTGATGATAACTTCTCGCCGACTTTCCTCCGCAACGCCACCGCCTACGGAGCCTCGCCGCGGATGCGCTTTGATATCGTTTTGAATAACCTGGCCGGTCTCGCCTGGACGACGCATGAGATCAAGATGGTGAGTGATGGCACGCCCTGGCGGCCACTCGTACATGGACTCGACATTGCGCAGGCCATCACCTGCGCGCTGAAAGCGCCGCGGGAGAACGTGCACAACCAGACCTTCAACGTCGGAGACACTGATCATAACTATACCGTGAAAGAGATCGCGGAGATCGTCGGTGCTGTCTTCCCTGGTTGCCAGGTCACCTTTGGGCAGCAAGGGTCCGACAATCGCAGTTACCGCGTCTCTTTCGAGAAGATCCGGGATGTTATGCCCGACTTTAAGTGTGAATGGGATGCACGCCGGGGCGCGCAACAGCTACTCTCCATCTTCCAACAGATAGATATGACATCTGAGACCTTTACCTGCCGCGGCTTCACCCGCTTGAAACAGCTCGAGCACCTGATTCGCACCCAACAGATCGATCACGACTTCTTCTGGAAGAACGGAACGACCTCCTCGAAGTGACCTTCACCGAAACTCCGCTCGGCGGCGCTTTTGTTATCGATCTGGAGCCGCACGCGGATAAGCGCGGCTTCTTTGCGCGGACTTTCTGCCGGCGCGAGTTTGAAGCCCATGGCTTGAATCCGGCAGTGGCTCAATGCAACACATCCTTCAATCATAGAGCTGGGACTTTGCGCGGAATGCATTATCAAAAACCACCCACAAGCGAAGCCAAACTTGTGCGTTGCGTCCGAGGCGCCATCCACGACGTAATTGTGGATCTCCGGTCCGACTCGGATAGCTACGGTAAACATTTCGCCGTGCAACTGACAGCGGAGAACCACCTGGCGCTCTATGTTCCGGGGTTGTTTGCTCATGGCTTCCAGACTCTGCAGGATGGCTCGGAAGTCGAGTATCAGATGAGCGACTATTACGATCCGGGTAGCGGCGCTGGATTGCGCCATGACGACCCGGGACTCGCTATCAAGTGGCCGTTGAATGTCACTGTCATTTCCGAGCAGGATTTGGCTTGGCCTCCGTTTCTTTGATGCAGACTCCAGCCGAAGAAATGTGCGCGCTGATTGCGCGACTCTATCCCATCTGCCGGAGCATTACGGGAGATGGAGTTAGAAAGACGTTGGCCATCCTTCGCGAGCATATCCCGCTCGAGATACACGAAGTCCTTAGCGGGACGAAAGTATTCGACTGGACCGTCCCACGGGAATGGAACATCCGCGATGCCTGGATCAAAAATGCCGCCGGGGAACGGCTGGTGGATTTCCAGAAGCTCAACCTTCACGTCGTGAGCTACAGCGTTCCCATCCGTCGCCGGATGCGACTGGCGGAGCTTAAGGATCATCTTTTTACTGTCGCCGGCCATCCCGACTGGGTGCCCTATCGAACGTCCTACTACAACGAGAGCTGGGGGTTTTGCCTAAGCCAACATCAGCTCGCGCAGTTTGATGAGAGGGAAGAATACGACGTTTGCATTGACTCCTCGCTCGCTGACGGGCACCTGACTTATGGGGAGTATCTGCTCAGAGGCGAGACGGAGAAGGAGTTTCTATTTTCCTGTCATATCTGTCACCCGTCGCTCGCGGATGACAACCTCTCTGGCGTGGCGTTGGCCGCCGCGATCGCCCGGCGCCTCGCGGCCCTGCCGCGCCGTTACTCCTATCGCTTTGTCTTTGTGCCCGGGAGCATCGGAGCGATTACCTGGCTGGCCCGCAACGAAGAGCAACTGAGTCGAATCGGTCACGGCCTCGTGTTGACCTGCGTCGGGGACGCCGCGGGGATTACCTACAAGCGCAGCCGGCAAGGCGACGCGGAGATAGATGGGGCCTTCACCCACGTGCTCCGGCACTCCGGCAAACCGCATAAGGTCATCGACTTTTCGCCCTATGGCTACGACGAGCGGCAATACTGCTCGCCCGGAATCAATCTGCCTGTTGGGTGTATGATGCGCTCGGTCCATGGGACATTTCCCGAGTACCACACCTCGGCTGATAACCTGGAGTTTGTGGAGGCAGAAGCGCTCAAGGACTCGCTCGACACTTGCTTGAAAGTGATCGACCTCCTCGAACACAATCGCGCGTATTTAAACCATAGCTCGAAGGGTGAGCCGCAACTTGGTAAGCGCGGTCTTTATACAGGCTTAAATGTGGACGGCAACCAGCGCCAGCAGGAGCTCGCTCTCCTCTGGGTTTTGAACCTCTCCGACGGAAAACACTCACTACTCGACATCGCCGAGCGGGCTAATTTTCCTTTCGAGACCATCAAATTTGCGGCGGACGCTTTGGCTGGAACCGACCTTCTTTCCGTTGTCACCTCGTGAAAGCGGACTGCGCAATCATTGGCGGCGGCATTGTAGGGCTAAGTGTGGCAATGCACCTGGGGCAGCGACAGCCCGGGCTTCGCGTCGTCCTTTTGGAGAAGGAGCCACAACTGGCCAGTCATCAAAGCGGACGCAACAGTGGAGTCATCCACTCCGGGATTTATTATCCGCCTGGAAGTCTTAAGGCTCGTTACGCGCGTGCGGGCAATCGCTCGATGATCCAGTTTTGCAGAGAGCACGGCATCGCACACGCGGTTTGCGGCAAAGTCATTGTCGCGACCAGGGAAAAGGAATTGCCGCTGCTGGAGAATCTTTATCGGCGCGGCTTGGAGAACGAACTTGTCGTCACGCCGCTTTCCGCCGAAGAGGTTCGCGAGGCGGAGCCACACGTTCGGTGCCTTCGCGGCCTCAGGGTGCCTTCCACAGCGATTGTCGACTACCGCGAAGTCTGCTTGAAGTTCTCCGAACTCATCCAGGAAGACGGGGGAAGCGTGCAAACAGGCGCTGAAGTTAAACACATCCACCACCGCGGCGACGCGCATATGCTGGAGACCACTAATGGTGTCGTGGAAGCAAGCTTCCTGGTCAACTGCGGGGGCTTGCAAAGCGATCGAATCGCGCACGAAGCGGGCCTTTCACTCAAGGCACGGATAACGCCTTTCCGGGGTGAATACTACGAGTTGGTTCCGGAACGGCGGCACTTGGTCGAGTCACTTATTTACCCCGTGCCGAATCCTTCTTTCCCCTTCCTCGGCGTGCACTTCACGAAAATGATTGACGGCTCGGTTCATGCTGGACCAAATGCCGTGCTCGCGCTGCAAAGAGAAGGCTATCATAAGGCCGATGTCGTTTTCCGCGATCTGCTGGAGACACTGACCTATAGGGGCTTTTGGAACTTGGCGCGCAAGCATTACAAAGAAGGCCTCGCGGAAATGCATCGCTCATTCAGCAAGAAGGCTTTTGTCAGAAGCCTCCAACAGCTCATTCCTGAGCTGACGGCGAGTGATTTGATTCCCGCCAAAGCAGGAGTTAGAGCTCAGGCGTTGTTGCCAAGTGGTGCGCTTGTGGATGATTTCCTGCTCGTGCACGGCACGAACTCCATTCATGTCTGTAATGCGCCCTCCCCGGCGGCGACAGCCTCCTTGGAGATCGGGAAGGAAGTGGTGAACCACATTCCAGAGTTACGAACCAGCTCCACTGTCAGCCTCGCTCTCGCTTAACCGATGGTGACCAATTCCGCTTACAATTGCCGCTTTTGCCAGACGCCCTTGCGGCACACTTTCGTCGACTTGGGTCTTTCT
This sequence comes from Chthoniobacterales bacterium, assembly GCA_013815325.1. GTDB lineage: Bacteria > Verrucomicrobiota > Verrucomicrobiia > Chthoniobacterales > UBA10450 > Palsa-1392. Next base: position 19,760 of record JACDGM010000018.1, on the reverse strand, counting down.
CCCTTGTGCGAATCCTATGTCGCGGCGGATCAGTTGAAGGCTCCCGAAACGCTTTATCCGCTTCACTGCTTCGTCTGCGAAAGATGCTTTCTTGTGCAGCTTCCAGAACACGTCTCAGCGCAGGCGATTTTTGAAGAATACGCCTATTTTTCATCCTATTCCGATAGTTGGCTCGCTCACGCCGAGACTTACGTACGATCGATTTCCGAGCGTCTCAGCCTGAACGCGCAGTCGCTTGTCGTGGAGCTGGCGAGTAATGACGGCTATCTCCTGCAATACTTTCTCGGGCGGAAGATTCCGGTTCTCGGAATCGAGCCGGCGAAAAACGTGGCGCAGACGGCAGTCGGCAAAGGCATTCCTACTGTGACAGAGTTTTTCGGCGTGGCGCTGGCACGCAAATTGGTCGCCGAAGGCACTAAAGCCGACCTTTTGTTAGGCAACAATGTCCTTCCGCACGTTCCTGATATTAACGACTTCGTCGGTGGAATGAAGATCATTCTGAAACCTGAGGGTGTCATTACGATGGAATTCCCGCACCTTGTCCGGCTGATCGAGGGAAACCAATTTGACACGATTTACCACGAGCACTTTTCCTACCTCTCCTTTACGACCGTGGAGCAGATTTTCCGCGCGCACAACCTTCGACTCTTCGACGTCGAGGAACTGACGACGCATGGCGGCTCGCTCCGCATTTTTGCCTGTCATCTCGACGATCCATCCAAGACCGTTTCGGCGAGGGCAGGCGAGCTAAAGCAAAGAGAAGCGGACTGGGGGATTGCAAGGCTCGAGCAATACCTTGCCTTTGGGCAACAGGTTGAAGCAGCCAAGAGAGGCATCTTGCGTTTCTTGATCGATATCAAGGCTCAAGGAAAGAGCATCGTTGGATATGGCGCGCCTGGCAAAGGCAACACCCTCCTTAACTATTGCGGAATTCGCACTGACTTTTTGGAATACACCGTTGATCGAAGCACCTATAAGCAAGGAAAGTTCACGCCCGGTACGCGCATTCCCATTTATCCGCCGGAAGAGATTCAGAAGACCAAGCCCGAATTCCTTTTTATCCTGCCATGGAACCTGAAGGACGAAATCATGAAACAGAACTCTTTTATCCGGGAATGGGGCGGCAAATTTGTCGTACCAATCCCTGAAGTGACAGTGTATGAATAGACGCCGTCGCCGATGAAGGTTGTTCTTTTCTGTGGTGGCCAGGGAATGCGGTTGCGCGAGGGACCGCAGCCCGTGCCGAAGCCGATGGCAGTTATTGGCTACCGCCCTCTGCTCTGGCATTTGATGAAGTACTACGCTCACTATGGGCATAACGAGTTTATTCTTTGCCTTGGCTATGGCGCCGATATCATCAAGCAGTCGTTTCTTAACTACAACGAATGCGTCTCGAATGATTTCGTTTTGTCTGACGGTGGCAAAAAAGTCGAACTCCTACGTAAGGATATCGAGGACTGGCGGATCACCTTTGTCGATACCGGACAGAACTCCAACGTCGGACAGCGTCTTTTGCGGGTGAAGCAGTTCGTCGAAGGAGAGAATCTCTTTCTTGCAAATTACGTCGATGGGCTGACCGATTTGGTGCTGCCGCAACAGATTGAGTATTTCCTGACCAACCATAGGGTGGCGTGCTTTCTCGGGGTCACACCCACGGCCAGTTTTCATACGGTTTCGATGGATCCCGATGGAACGGTGAGCGAGATCGCTCATATCGCGCGGTCGGGTAACTTGATCAATGGCGGCTTCTTCGTCTTTCGACAGGAGATATTTAACTATATCAACGAGGGAGAAGACCTGGTCGAAGAGCCATTCAGGCGTCTCATTTCCGGACGGCAACTGGTCGCCTATCCCTACGGCGGCTTCTGGGCTTGTATGGACACTTTTAAGGAAAAGCAGCAGCTGGAAGATTTACATGCCAGCGGTCGCGCCCCGTGGCGCGTATGGGATGCACAATAGGTCCTCGCGGAGTAACACGATGCTGCAATTCAACATTCCTCAGCGCGCTAATAATATTCTATGTCTCGGGGCGCATGCCGATGACATCGAGATAGGTTGCGGAGGGACGCTCCTAAAGTGGGCGGCGGAGCGCCCAGACTTGAATGTCCGGTGGGTGGTCTTCACGGCGGAGGGGAAGCGAGCCGGCGAGGCGCGGGCGAGCGCGAAGGCTTTGCTCCTGAAGACAAGTTCGAAAGTGATCGTGAAAAACTTTCGGGGAAGTTTCCTTCCGTTTCAGGGAACAAGGATTAAAGAATTTCTCGAGACCTTAAAAGAGTCATATGAACCAGATCTCGTCTTCACTCATTATCGGGAAGACCGGCACCAGGATCACAGGCTTCTCTCTGATCTCGCCTGGAATACCTTTCGCAACCACCTCGTGCTGGAATACGAAATCCCGAAGTACGACGGCGACCTTGGCACTCCCAACCTCTTTGTTCCGTTGGATAGAGAGCTAAGCCTTAGAAAAGCGGCTCACCTTTGCCGTCATTTTCAGACCCAGACTAATAAGCATTGGTTCTCTGAAGAGACCTTCCTCGCGCTCATGCGGCTGCGCGGAGTCGAGTGCGGCGCGCGCTACGCCGAAGCCTTCTATTGCCGCAAGCTCGTCTGCGCCTAACTTAGCGCCGCCTGAGCGGCGGCGAGTTTGGCAATCGGCACTCGGAACGGACTGCAACTGACGTAGTCGAGTCCTAGTTTGTGGCAGAACTTCACACTCGAGGGTTCGCCGCCGTGTTCGCCACAGATACCTAGCTTGATATTCGGCCGCGTCTTGCGGCCAAGGTCGCGCGTGATTTCCATCAGTCGGCCGACGCCTTTTTGGTCGATCGCAGCGAAGGGATTAGTAGCCACGATATCCAGCTCTGCATAGGCCGGAAGGAAGCTGCCGGAGTCATCGCGACTCATACCTAGAGTTGTCTGCGTCAGATCGTTCGTCCCGAAGCTAAAGAACTCCGCGTCTTTCGCGATCTCGTCCGCGACAAGGGCGGCGCGGGGAATTTCGATCATCGTGCCGACAAGATAGTTGAACTTCGTTTTCTTTTCCTTCGCAACCTCGCCGGCGACGCGATGGACGATATCGATCTGAAGCTTTAACTCCCGCGGAAAGCCGACGAGCGGGATCATGATCTCGGGTCGCACTTTTTTGTTCTTCTTCTGCACTTCCGCTGCGGCTTCGAAAACGGCGCGCGCTTGCATCTCCGATATCTCCGGGTAGACGATGCCCAAGCGGCAGCCGCGGTGGCCAAGCATGGGATTGAATTCGTGCAGCTGTTGCACGCGCCGGGCAATCTGCGCCGCGTCGACGCCGAGCTTTTCCGCGAGATCGCTCTGTTGCGCGTGGTCGTGCGGCAAAAACTCGTGCAAAGGCGGGTCGAGAAAACGGATCGTCGCCGGCAGCCCATCGAGAGCCCGGAAAATTCCGACAAAATCCTTCCGCTGATACGGCAGCAACTTCGCGAGTGCCTTGACGCGCGCCGACGTGTCTTCCGCGAGGATCATTTCGCGCATCGTATCAATTCGATCGCCCTCAAAAAACATGTGCTCGGTCCGGCAGAGCCCTATGCCCTTGGCGCCGAAAGCGACGGCGTTGCGAACCTGCTCCGGAGTGTCGGCGTTGGTGCGAACTTCGAGCTCTCGCGCGCGGTCGACCCAAGTCATAAGCTTGGCGTATCGCTGGTAGGTCGCGCTCTTCTTGCCATCGAGCGAACGGTCGACCAACACCTGCACGATCTCCGATGGTGCGGTCGTCACTTCGCCCGCGAAGACTTCACCCGCGGTGCCGTCAATTGAAAGATATTCGCCCTCTTTTAAGGTCACGCCACTAGCTGTAAGCGTGCGCTGTTTGTAGTCGATTTCAACGCCGGATGCGCCGCAAACGCAGACCTTGCCCATTTGCCGCGCGACGAGTGCAGCGTGTGAGGAAACGCCGCCGCGCGAGGTGAGAATGCCCTCGGCCGCGATCATGCCACGTAAGTCTTCCGGCGAGGTTTCAATGCGGGCGAGCAGCACTTTTTCACCGCGCTCGGCGCGGCGGACGGCTTCCTCCGCGCTGAAGATCACCCGCCCCGACGCCGCCCCCGGGCCGGCCGGCAAACCGCTCGCGATCTTCTTCGCGGCAGCGATGGATTTGCGGTCGAAAATCGGCGCGAGTAAATGAGCTAACGAGTCAGCCGGAATACGTCTGATCGCTTCCTCTTTCGAAATCAGCCGCTCCTCCACCATCTCGACCGCGATCCGCACCGCGGCCAGGCCGGTGCGCTTGCCGTTGCGCGTCTGCAAGATGTAAAGGCGGTTCTCTTCGACCGTGAACTCGAGGTCCTGCATGTCCTTGAAATGACTCTCGAGCAAGGCGCGCACTTTCATGAGAGCCTTATGCCCGTTAGGCATTTCCTGGGCGAGCTGCGCGATCGGGTGCGGAGTGCGCACACCGGCGACGACGTCTTCGCCCTGCGCGTTGATCAGATATTCGCCGTAGAAAACCTTCTCGCCGCTCGCCGGATCGCGCGTGAAGGCCACGCCGGTCGCGCTCGAGTCACCCATGTTGCCGAAGACCATCGTCTGCACGTTGACGGCCGTGCCCCACTCATGAGGAATGCCGTATTTGCGACGGTAAACATTCGCGCGGTCATTATTCCAGGATCCGAAGACGGCGCCGATCGCGCCCCAGAGTTGCGCGCGCGGATCTTGCGGAAAGGCTTTTCCAGTGCGCTCCTTGATTAGGTCTTTGAAGCACTGCACCAGCTCCTGCAGATCCTCGACGTTGAGCTGCGAGTCGGGGAACTGATGATTGCCGTAACGCTCATCCTTCAGGTGCTCGATAACACTTTCAAAGGGCTCGTGATCCTCCCCCGCTCGCTTCTGCACGCCCATCACCACATCGCCATACATCTGGAGGAAACGGCGGTAGGAATCCCATGCGAATTTCGCGTTACTCGATTTCCGCGCCACGATCTCGACCACGGCGTCGTTCATCCCGAGGTTCAAGATCGTATCCATCATCCCCGGCATCGAATCGCGCGCGCCGGACCGGACCGATACGAGCAGTGGCCGCTCTCTGTCCCCGAGTTTTTTGCCGACTGATTTCTCGACTTTCGCCAGCGCGGCCTCGACCTGGCTCTTTAGCTCGCGCGGATAGGTGCGCTTGTTCTCATAATAGTAAGTGCACACCTCGGTCGTGATCGTAAATCCGGGCGGCACCGGCAGACCAATTCGAGTCATCTCCGCGAGGTTGGCGCCTTTGCCGCCGAGAAGAGGTTTCATGCTACCGCCGCCGTCGGCCTTTCCGTCTCCGAAGTAGTAGACATAGCGGCCCGAATGGCCGGCTCTCGATTTAGCTTTCGCAGCGGATTTGGAATGGGACGGCTTGGTTTTTGCAGGCATGTGAGATGGAGTAAGCGGAACGGAAAATTGCGCAGAATGCGCAAACTAAAGCCGGAGGTTGGAGTGTCAACGCGGGGGAGGTTGCGTTCCGGAAGTTAGGCGTGGGCCTGACTTGGCGCCCCATCGTCGTGTCGGGCCGTTGCCGACAGGCTGGAAGGCTGCCGGTCCCACAGGCCATAGGCCTAAGTCAAAGAAACCCTCACCCCAGCCCTCTCCCAAAAAGGGGAGATGCGATCCCCTCTCCCAGCCTGAGGTGGGTTAGGTAAGGGCGAATGGCCAAGGCTGGCATGGCGAATTTTCGCTTTTGAAAGTGCTTCTGGAAGTTAGCGAGCAGAGACGATGGGTGGTTTCACGGCGCACCGTTAGAAATCAATGCGCCGACGCCGGTCTTTCTGCATCCCCTGCTTGCGGTCCGCCGAAGGAGAAGGAAGGATGGCGAAGACTTCGACGGCCGGGGTGTGATCGCTGCAACCGAAGAGCGGGGAGAGATCCAAGCGCGCTTTGGTTGATGGTCGCCACGCCAGCGTCGGGCCAATGGCCACGCCCTTGGCGGACGCGTCAAGGCGGGCGTCTTCGCCACCGCTGCGATATTGCATTTCCAAGCCCACCTCGAGTTTTTCGTCCGGGAGGAGCACGGGCACTTCAACGCTTTGCGCGAAACCTGCGCTGGTCGATTCCCGGCCACCAAAGTCCCGCTCAACAAAGATGTTTGCCGCCCACTCGATAAGATGGGGAAAGTCGTGCGAGATAAGGAGAGCGATCTCTCCGGAATCTTCCGCTGCAGTGCTGAGACCGAAGCGATACTCCGCCGAGATCGCGGGATTGAGCGGCAGCTTGTTCCAATCAGCCAGCGCGTAGCGCGCTTCGAGGGTGAAGCTGCGGTCGCGCGTCTCTCCGGCGACATGCTCGAGCTCGTTTTGTAGGCCCAGAGTAAAACGCGCGGGCAGTCCCATCTCGAGTTCCTGTCGGAAAAGATGAGCCGGCGCGCGGTGACGAAAGATAGCGCCATCATATCCTGTTTCGAGTTCGAAGCTGTAAGGAGAGAGGACATACGACTTAGTCAAGGTGGAGATGCGACCGTGCGACAAATCCGGCGGTGCGCCATAGGCACTCGGTAGCTCTTCAACTTCGACGGTGATGTGCCGCTCTTCTGCCACCTGTGCCCGCGAGGAAATCGCGACGGCTAATGTCGCAAACGCAATCGAGCAGGTAAGGAGTAGTCGTCGCATCATTCGGCGGTCAAAACAGGAAGATAGGCGACCCACGGAACATCGTGTGATCGCCGGTGATTGGATGGCACGCATACGCGACAAGCTGCCGGGTTCTTTCACATTAGCGAGCCGGCCGCGCGAGTGGAACTCAAGTAAGCAGGCGGTAGCCCAAACCGATCGCGCCCGATCCCACTACGACAAGAATCACACTCCACCCCCAGCGCAGAATGCCGGCAAAGGCGACCGCGCTAAGAGCGACCGCGAACCAATCTACCACACCCGCCTGTGGGAAAAAGACATGGAGCGCGAACCAGACGGCGAGATTCAGGATCACCCCGACGATAGCCGCCGTAATCGTAGAGAGCGCGGCCGTCAATTTCTTATTGCCGCGTAACCGCTCAATGTAAGGGCCGCCAAGAAAAATCCAGAGGAAGCAAGGTGTGAAAGTGACCCAGGTAGTTAGAAGCGCGCCGAGCGTCGCGGCGAGCAAGGGAGACAATCCTTCGGAATGCTGCCAGGCGCCGACGAAGCCGACAAATTGCACAACCATGATGAGCGGGCCCGGCGTGGTTTCAGCGAGACCTAGACCATCCATCATCTGACCGGGCCTGAGCCAGCCATAGTGGAACATGGCTTCCTGCGCGACGTATGGCAGGACGGCGTAGGCGCCGCCGAAGGTCACGACGGCGGCTTTGCTAAAGAACAAGCCTTCGCTGAACAGCGTGCTATCCCAGCCTTTAACAATGCCGGCGACAAGAGTCGGGGTTATCCACAACGTAACACAGACCAGGATGACTCTGACTGAGCGCACCCAGCCGGGCCGCGTGTGCCCGGGCGAGGTCTCTTCGTCGCCCAAGACTGAAGTGTCGGCCGCGCTCCCATGCCCCGATGCGACGGAAAACTTTGCTGGCCAGAAGCGACCGCCGAGCAAACCGAGCAAACCCGCGCCGAGCACAATGGCCGGGAACGCGACTTGAAAAAAATATATCGCGACAAAGGCAATTGCCGCAATGCTCCACATAATCTCATTACGAAGTGCTTTGCGTCCAATCCGGACGACGGCGGCGAGGACGATCGCAGTCACCGCCGGTTTAAGTCCATACAAGATCGCGGCGATCCAGGGGACATTGCCGTAGGCTGCATAGATGTAACTCAGCCCCCAAAGGACAAAAATTGATGGTATAACGAAAAAAGCACCGGCAACGATGCCGCCCCACGTCTTATGCAAAAGCCAGCCGATGTAGGTGGCGAGCTGTTGCGCTTCCGGCCCGGGCAGCAGCATACAGTAGTTCAGGGCGTGGAGGAAGCGAGCCTGGCTGATCCACTTTTTGCGATCGACCAACTCGGTTTGCATAATCGCGATTTGCCCGGCTGGTCCGCCGAAGCTGATGAAGCCAAGCTTTACCCAAAACCGGAAGGCTTCCCCAAAGCTTGGGTAGGATGTCGCGCGCGGATCGGCGGGCGCGGGGGCCTGAGTATCGCGCATGGCTGGTAGCAGTCACTTCGCACGCGAGAAGCCGTATCTGCGGAAAACGGCGAGCGCGGCATCGCTCTCGAGATAAGCGAGGAACTTCTTCGCCGCAGCGAGATCGGGCGAAGCGGCCAATGCCGCGACTGGGTAACTAATCTTCGGGCCTTCCGCCGCCGGGATTTCGCAGGCGATCTTCACCTGCCTGGAACCAAGGGCATCGGTCTTGTAGACGAAGCCAGCCTCGACATTGCCGCTCTCTACCGCGGCAAGGGCCGCGCGCACGTTCTGGGTCGGGATAACTTTGGGCGAGACTTTGTCCCAGAGCCGGCTCTTGGTGAGATACTCCTTCGAATAAATACCGGCCGGAACTGTGGAGGGCTGGGCGAGCGCGATCTTTTTGATCGCGCCATTGTTAGCCAGATCGGCGGCGGAGTGGATGGGCAGGTTACTGTCGGTCGGCACGACGATGACTAGTGTGTTACTGAGCAAGCTCTTGCGCGTGCCGGGCGCGAGCAGGTTTTTCTCCTCCAGAGCGTCCATCTTCGCTTCGTCTGCGGAGAGGAAGAGATCGGCGGGCGCTCCCTCCTCGATCTGTCGGGCGAGGATGCTGGAGGCATCAAAGTTTAGACGGACTTTGTCTCCGCTTTGCTTCTCGTAGGCTGGCGCGACTTCCTTCATGACGTCGGCCAGGCTGGAGGCAGCGTGGACGGTGATCTGGGCCGCGCGCACGCTGACGCCGAGAAACAGGCTTACGGAGAGGGTGAGCAATTTCATTTAGCGTTGGAATTTACCGAACAATTCTCAGCCGTGCGTTTTGAACACGAATAATCATCATAATACAACCCGCAATTGGCCTGTGACGGCATTTCGCTTACCGTCCTCTCCGATGCCTGACGAAGAGCTGCTACCCATATCGTCCGATTTCGACACGGATGGTGCTTTAAGTCGCGACTTTCTCCTGCGCCGGGGTAACTGTTGCAAAAATGGCTGCCGCAACTGTCCTTACGGTTGCGTAGATCGCACTACCGGCTTGATAGATGCGGCGGCGGCTGCACCTTGATGACGAAGCGGGGAAAATAGTCCTTACCGCCAATCTTTACCTGCGCAAAAAATCGAACAAGACTCGGCTGGTTTGATTGGAAATAGAACCGCAGGTCTGGCCCGCCGAGGCCATCGGCAGGGAGCAGGGGCGGGCCAATCGGATGGGTGTGGAGCACGGTAGAGAAATCCTCCCGAAACCCGACAAAGTGCCCGAACGCGCCCATCACCACCTCCAGTTTCGTGAATGGTTTTCCGACACGATCGGTAACGCGTAAGGTACCTAGCACTGTGTCCTTTTGCAGGATGATGGCTTTGTCGAAGCTTAGATCGAATCGATAGCCATCGATTTCGGCACGTCTGTTTTCAGCTTCATAGCTAGCTAGTCGGCCCTCTCGCGGAGTAGTAGAGGGAATGTCGGCAATTGAAAACTGCTGAATATGAGTCAGTACTGGTTTTATGTCAGCCCAAACGCGGTAGGTGCCGGGCAATGCGGGAATGAAACTAAAGGCGTATTCCCCTTCACCGACTGGTTCGGGATGTTCGTGATGATAATCGGTTTCGCTTAAGTCACTGATGAGCAGGTGAATCTTTCGAGTGTGCGCTTCCTCGAGATCTTCAAGTCGAACGGGCCGATTATCGCTGTTGAACAACAGGCGAATGCGCAAATCGGCCTTCTTTCCGACTTGCAATGGGGCTTTCGCGATAATCTCCGCCCGGATGAGGGGCGTCTGTGAAAGGAGCGGTTGGGTGACGTATATTGGCTCCAGCGACATACCGCAAATGCGACAAGTTCCAGCGGCCGGCTCCATTTGCTCTGAATGCATCGGGCAAGACCAGAAAGGCGGAAGGACCACCAGAGCCTCTTCAGGGTAGAGTGATTTGATGTCCGCCCACGCCTTAAGAGCATCGGCGAGTGCCGTTCGGCATCCAACCGCATCCGTATCAACTGCGGTGACCCAGCGGGCAATGGCTGCGTGAAATCTGTCGCGACTATCATTCCAACGCTGCCTGCGCTCACCGAAGATCATCACGGACCTGTCATCCAGTTGATTGACCTCTTCGGAAAACGCGCTTGTGATCAAAGACCTCGACTTACTTGTGGTGTTCTTCTGCAGCTCATCAAGCTGTGCGTCTATTTGCTTCACCAGCTGAGCCACCGTCTGGGGAGTTTCCTCTGCGCAAACCGTGCAGGCCCATAAAAGGCCGGCAGTGACAGCAGTGATCAGACCGGCCGTTTGACATCTTTTCAGGCGCAAGTTTACAATCCGTCGAATTGAATTCATGCAAGGTTTTTTACCTGTCACTTTTTCTTTCTCTCGCCTTTTGCTGGCCGGCCAGATCATGGGGGTGCGACGCGAGCGACGACAATGACTATCCAACGTTGGTCGCACTGGCTAAAAAAACCAATCGGCCCTTGCTCTTGGCGTTTCTTGGAACGGACTGGAGCATTTCAAGCCTGAAGTTAGATCGTGAAGTTCTTAATGAAGGCTCGTTCGCCGACGATTCCAAGTATAATTATTTGCTTTGCAAATTCCACTTTTACCAAATGCAAGAACGCCCGCCGGAGATCGTGCGTCAGAACCAGGATCTCGCAATAAAATATCGTATCGAGCGGTTTCCAACTGTGGTTGTGTTAAGCCCCGCGGGTGCCGAGTTGGGCAGAATCGGTTACATCCCCGGCGGCGTCGAAAAGTTTGCGGCCGCGGTGAATCAAATATTGATAAAGGCCCCTTCGTCACGGGGACACTAGCCGGACAAAGAGGTACTTGGCAGCTAACCCGAGACAAACGATCTCACCCCAGCGTTCGCGCCGGCGTTATCACTTCCTGTCAGAAGGTAACTTTCGCTTCGCCCAGAGAAAAGCGCGACCCTTAACTTCGCCAGTCGCAGGCCACGGAATGACCAGATGAACCGAGCGATTCCGCAGGCGCGGGCAGAGGTCGCTCATTTTGCGCGCGCTGACCAATAGAAAAGTTCCGGCCGGGCGCGCAGCGGAGTGATCGAGAGAATCTTTTTGGCTACCACTCGGCAAATCGCCCTGCATCAACTGAAGTATTCAGCGTTCGATCATTGGGGGCGAGCACTTCGCGTAACGATAACAGACCTCGGCGGATTCGGGCTTTCACGGTCCCAAGAGGCGCGGCCAGGCGCTGCGCGATTTGCGCGTGGGTGAGTCCATCGAAAAACGCGAGCAGGATCGCTTCGCGTTGCGAGTGGCCGATTCGTCGCAACGCATCTTGAATCTGATCACGCTCCTCCCCGTCGAGGAGCGGGCGATCGGTTTGATCTTCCGCGTATTCTCCCGACTCGAGAATGTTTTCAACCGCGGCCTTTCGGGTCGCTAGAGAATAGCGGGCCCTCAAGCGTATTTTATCGATCGCTTTGTGCCGCGCGATCATGACCGACCAGGTAGATATGCTCGCCCGATCCGCGCGATAGGTTGCAGCCTTCCTCCATATATGGACGAAGGTTTCCTGTAAGGCGTCCTCCGCTTCCTTTCCATCCCGTAGGATGTGCAAAATTACCGAAAATAACAAAGGCGCTTGCCTGTGATACACACTGGTGAATGCCCCGTCATCCCCATCCGCAACTCGTTGCATCAAATCTCGATCCGATTGCTCGCTGGGAGAGTCACTGACATTAGCCGGCCGGTTCCAGCGGATGCGCCCTGGCTCCCTCCCTACACATGCCGTTCCTCCCGTCATATCAGAGCTTCCGGTCGGTCTCTCCGGGCCGGTAGCTACGCCGCCGCCTTTCGAATGAAGGGAGAAACCATATTGAGCACTTGCGCCTTGCTAAGTGGTTCATCAAAAGCTCCCGTCCACGCCTTCACTCCGCGCAGCCTTCTGACCTCCGCGGCGGTTAATAAGGAGTGACTCGTAATCAGATTCGCGGCCTGGCCTTTGTAAGCCTTCACGCCGGTGTCCTCGAAGGTCTGCGAAAGCTCGAGAAACGTGTGGTAGTCTGAAAACACCCCGCGATATTTCCCGCCGCCGGTAAAATCAAACTTGGTGTAGAAGGCTGCCTCTAATTGTTCGAGCGCGTACGCGTAGTTCATCACACCGATATCCCCGCTGCCGAGGTTCACTGCCCCTTGCGTCTGCGCCATCAGGCGGCGGGGCCAAAGCCCGGCTGCGGTCGTCGCCAGCACGGTTGCGCCGCTGAATTTCAGAAAAGATCGGCGTGGCACCGAGTGAGAGAGAGTCGCGGGGGCTCCGGCGTTTTGCCCTGCTGTTTGGAACTCGCGCATAAGCAAGAATCGCGAGGCAAGTCGGAGCTGGTCGGGAGCAAGCGCGTTTTTCGCAAATTTTTTGTGCGGTAGCGTACAGAACGCCCCCGGCCCGGGCGTTTGTGCGCTCACGTACCGAGCATTTTCAGCTTGCGCGGCAGGGTGCATCAGGGGAGAGGAGCGAGAGGTCGTGTTGTAACTATTCATTTCGCTGCGATGCGCGAGAAAAATGGGTGGCGACCGAATCAACTGATGTGAGGGCGCTTTCCAAACCAACGAACGGATTGAAAAATCACGTTCTGAAACGGCTGCCGGTGCCTACCATCCGCAGGCTACGGAAGCATCTGAAGGAAATAACCGTGGCGCGGCGAGATGTGCTGCTGGGAATAAATAGACCTTATCGCTACGTTTACTTCCCCGAATCAGCGTTGGTCTCGCTCTCGACGGTCCTGAAGGACGGGACTGAAACCGAAATCGCATCGATCGGTTGCGAAGGAATGCTCGGGCTCCCCGCTTTCCTAGGCGCAAAAAAAAACCAGCGCAGAGCGTTTTGCCAGATGCCGGGGACCGTCCTTCGATTACCCGTCGCGGTGCTGCTGAAGGAAACGCACCGCGGTGGCCCATTCGCCGATGCGCTCCATCGTTACGCACTGGCCCTGTTCACCCAGCTGGGGCAACTGGCAACCTGCAATCGGCGGCACACCATCGAGCAACGTTGTTGTTGCTGGCTTCTCGTGACCCACGATCGGGTGGCAGGCAATTCCTTCGACGCCACGCACGAGTTCCTCTCCCAGATGCTCAGTGCCCGGCGTTCCGGAGTGACGGTGATCGCGGGCAGTTTGCAGCGCGCCGGGTTGATCAGTTACACCCGCGGTCAGATCACAATCCTGAACCGCAAAGGTCTCGAGAAGGCGGCGTGCGAATGCTACGGAGTCGTGAGGCGTGAATTCGATCGTCTGCTGGGATAACTCCGTTAACTCAGTCATCGGTGAGCGACAAACTCCACTAGACGGTAATCTGCCGGTATAGCGGGAGTACGTGGCCAATGAATCGGAGAACCTGATCTAGCGAAATCAAACCGTCGGCGAACAGGCGCACACGGTAGGTCCATCGCTGGGCAGAGCAACTGATGAAGGCCGAAGCTTCTCAGACCTACCCGCATCCAAGCCGATACGCTCGGCAGAGCGCGCACTGACGAATCCAAGGGAAAGGTGAAACTATGAAAACTAAAACAACTATTGCATTAGCTATCGCGGGCGCGCTTGCGCTGCCGGCGCTGTCGTTCGCAAAGGAACACGAAGAAGAGGAGAACATGAGCATGTCGCAGCTGCCTGCTGCGGTGCAAAAAGGGGTGAAAGCAAAGATCCGCCACGCCAAAGTCGTGCGGATCGAGAAGGAAGATGAGCATGGCGGCATGAGTTATGAAGTCGTCGTCATGCAGGGGAAGAAAGAGATGGGAATGGAGTTCGACCAAAATGGAAAGTTCCTGAAATCTCACGACGAACGAACTAAAAAGGGAGAGAAGGAAGAGCACGAGAAGCACTAGCATTCGTTGTAGCCGGGGACGCTGACCCCGGCGAGCCAAGCCTAACGACAGTTCGGACGTCGAGCGCCCGGGTCACCGCCCCCGGGCTACGCTGTCTCCGCCTTAGGCGGGGAGCTGATCTAATTGTATGCACACTTCGGCCGATGGGATTGCCAGGCTCACAGGAGGAGTAGCGTCATTATACCGGCTCCACCGGAACGGCGCCAGCGACTGTGCCCAGGGGATTCTGATACCAACCTGGATCGTCATAAGTAGTGATCCCATCGCGCACTTTTAGGATGGTGAACATTCCACCCATCTCGATCGGGCCGAACTGGCCGGTGCCAGTCATCATCGGAAGGGTGTTCTTCGGACCGGGCATCATTTCCGCCATTTCGGACATGCCGCCCATGCCGCTTTCGCCCATCGCCATGTAGCCGGGAACGAGTTTGCCAATTTTGCCGGCGACACCTTTCTGATCGACTCCGATCACGTTTGGAATGTCGTGCGCCATTTGATTCATGGCATGATGGTTTTTGTGGCAATGGAATGCCCAATCGCCTGGGTTATCGGCCACAAACTCCACCGTGCGGGTGGTTCCCGGCGGGATATTCATCGTCGTCTCGGGCCACCAGGCGCTTTTCGGGATTTGCCCGCCGTCGGTTTCGACGACCCACCAGCGATGACCGTGGAAATGGATTGGGTGACTATCCATACTCAGGTTGGCGAAGCTGACCCGGACGCGATCGCCTAACTTTGCAACCAACGGATCGGTTCCCGGAAAGACGCGGCTGTTGAAAGTAAACAAGTCGAAGTCAGTCATGACCATGGGGTTCGGCGTGTAAGTGCCGCCCGGGATCGCCCACTCCTGTAGAAAGATGAGGAAATGGCGATGGACCGGCTCCGGGTAACCGTCCTTCGGATGAATGACAAAGAAGCCCTGCATTCCCATCGCCATCTGAGTCATCTCGTCGGAATGCGGATGATACATCTGCACGCCATGTTGTTTCAGGGTGAATTCGTAAACATAGGTCTCGCCTGGTGGGATGTGTTTCTGCGTGACGCCGCCGACTCCATCCATTCCGTTAGGCAAGATGACTCCGTGCCAGTGCACCGTAGTCGGTTCGGCCAGCTTGTTCGTCACGAACATACGAACGCGGTCGCCTTCGACCGCTTCGATCGTTGGTCCGGGCGTTTGGCCGTTGTAACCCCAGCAATTAACCATCATGCCAGGAGCAAACTCACGCTTCACGGGTTCGGCGATAAGATGGAATTCTTTGACGCCACCTTTCATCACCCATGGCAGCGAAGAGCCGTTAGGCGTGACCACCGGCCGGTAGTTTACCTGCGCACCAGGGCTGGGCGTCGGTGTGGCCTGGGCCGAGAGTAACTGGGTTCCCCCGGCGATTCGCTTCGCCATGGCCGAGGCCCCAAAGAGCGCCGCCGTGCCAGAAAAAAATTTGCGTCGTGTAATCATGGTGTTGGTTAGGGTTTGCTTCTATCGATGAAAATCTTGCCGCTAAGGTTCCCTCCTACCGCGCGCTCCAATTCGGCACGCGCGATCCAGTAATCGCGCCACGCTTCGATATAACTCCGTTCCGCAGCCACTTCGTTTTGTTTGGCGAGAAGGAGGTCGTAAGCGCCTTTCAACATGGAGTTATATTGCTGGAGCGTCAGGTTGAGCGCCTGCTGCTGCGTCGGAAGAAGCTGTTTGCCGATGTAGGACGTGAGGTCGCGGCCAGCAATGAGTTGGTCGCGCGCCTGGCGCACTTCCGAGCGAATGTCGATGGCCAGCGCTTCCAACTGGCGCTGCGCCTGGCGATATTGCGCAGTCAAGCGCGCTATCTCACCCTGTCCTTGATTAAAGATCGGCAGCTCCAGATTTAGAGTTGGGCCGGTGACATTCTGGTGATCCGGTTCGCGCTCGGTATCCACTCCGATTTGGACGGAAGCGGGCAGGTAACGCGTTTTCGTCCGCAGGGCGAGCGCCCGACCAATCAGATCGACTTGGATGCGCGCCGCCGCGAGGTCGAGCCGTTGCGCGATGGCGCGCGATTCCAGGTGCTGGAGCGACACCTCGTGCGCCGGAATTTCTGGCAAGTGGTCCGTGATTTTCCAATCCGTGTTTTCTCCCCATAAACCAAGGAGTCGATTCAATCGCTCGCGATCGGAGCGGACTTGCAAAGTCGTTTGCGCGATATCGAAGCGTGACTGTTGATAACTGCCCTGTTGGTTCGCCAGATCGAGATCGCTCGCATTGCCGGCATCGTGCAGCCGCTTGGTGAACTCAGCCGCCGCTTCGCTCGTCTCAGTGACCACTTTAAGGCGGCCGAGAAGTTGCTCGCGCGCCTGCAAAGCGTAGAAGACGGTCTTCACTTCGGTCACCAGCTTCAAGACCTCATCGGCGATGCGGGTTTCAGTCTGAGCCAGTTGCGCCGCGGCAATCCGTTTGCGCAGCGGGAGCACGAGCAACTGGAGAAAATCCTGGGCGATGGAGTACTCCGCGTTCGTGCCGGAGGGCGATCGGTCTGGAAATCTCCAGCTTGCCGCGAAGGTCGGGTTACTCAACAGGCCAGCCTCCACCAAGTCGGCTTGCGAGATTCCGATTTCCTCAAAGTTCGCCTCAAGCGCGCGGTTGTTGAGCAGGGCGATCTGCGCCGCGGAGTTGGCCGTGAGCTCATGGTGCAGGAGCGTTTGCACCGCGCGCGAAACCTCCGCGTCCTCCGGTCCACCGCGCAGCCACTCGACCCGTTGGCCAGTGCGGCCAGCAATCGTGTTTTGCACCTTCTCGAAGGACGCCTGCGGCGAGGCGCATCCCGCGATCGCGCCTAACGAGGCTAGGATTGCCAGACGATGGAATAAATTCGTTTTCACGTTTACTCCTATTCGCCGCTCTTTTTCACGAGGGTCATCCCGCAGATGGGGCACTGACCCGGCTTTGCTTTTTTGATCTGTGGATGCATTAGACACGTGTAATAAGATCCCGCTGGAACGGAGCCGGCATTACCCGGCAGAGGAGTCGGCGTCGCAATTGTCTTGGGCTCCTGCGACATCCCTTGCTTTCCCTCCATTGAACCGTGCTGCGTGCCGCCCTGTTTCATTTTGCTCATGTCCATTTTTTTCGCTTTCTCTTCGCGATCGCCGGCCGTGGGCGAAAGCAACGTTCGTGAATTCGCAACCAGCATTGGCTGGAGCGGCCGCGTCGCCGCTTCGGGAGCGTGGGCCTCGGCTGGGTTATCGGCCGGGGCCGAGGGCAAATTCACGGCGCAGCCGGTCAAGGCCGCCGCGTAGAGGGCGGACAAGAAAATTCTAACCGTCATGTTGATGGTGCTCCTCGTTCACCGGAGGAGGCGGCTCGAAGCGAAACTCGCGGTGGCGGACATGACCTCCGGCATAGGCGATGTAACCACCAATGCCGAGCGTGGCGCAGGCGAGCGCAAGCGTGGCTGCGGCTGCCAGCGGCGAAGTTCGCGGCCACTTCACGATAACTCCTATCCCGACTACGGAGACGGCAGCGAGCACGTAGAACGCCCAGATCAGCTTCTCTGCGCGCGCCATGTGTTCGTCGAGCCATTGCTCCCCTGCCGGATCGGACAACGCTTTGACACGGTCGTATCCAGCTTCGCCATAGTAGTAGGTGGGCCAGGCCGAAAGCCCGCTCACGAAGACAAGCACGAGCGCGGCGATGGTGACGCGCTGATTCCGCAGAAACAGCGCGAGCACCAAAGCCAGCGTCGCAATCGCCAGACCGTAAACCGGCAACGGGTTGATGAGCACGTGGAGATACTCAGGATCTTGTAAGTGTTCTCGTAGGACCGTAAACCAGTTCACGTGACGTTCCTTTCCAGTGGACGGCTAGGCCGCCATCTTGCGGCATTCCTCCGCACATTTGCGGCAGGCTTCGGCGCAATCCTTGCAATGTTGCGCGTCATGCTTCTGGCATTCATTCCCGCAGGCATCGCAAATCTCCGCGCAAAGCGCACAGAGCCGAGCCGCGAAGTCACTGCCGCGCGCCATCAGCCGTACCGCCAGGGCGCAGATGTCCGCACAGTCGCGATCCAGCTCGATGCAGCGAGCCATCATTTTCACATCCTGCTCGTGTAGGCATCCCGAGGCGCAGTGCTCGCACGCGACCATGCAAGCGATGCATGCATCGAAACAACTTTGATATCTTTCCTGTTTCATTATGGGTCTTTCCTTTGTTTGTTGTTTGTTTGTTAGGCAGGTCCGAACCAAGCTTCAGCCCAGCTCTTCAGCTGCTTAATTTCTTTTTCCTGATCCGCCGCCATCTTGGCTGCGAATTCCTTTAACTCCGGATGAGTGCCTTTTTTCTCCACCTGCTCCGCCATCTCCACCGCCATGTGGTGATGCTGCGGCATCATTTGCAGGAACGCTTTGTCGAAGTCTGCGTCATGCTTGTCGTTTAACATCGACATATGCATTTTCATCTCCTTGTCCGCCGCTTCGTTCGCGACGGGTTTCACTGCAGCCTTGTCCCAGTCGTTCAACCAGGCGGTCATCTTGCGGATATCTTCCTGCTGGCTCGCGATCATCTTGCTCGCGAAGGCGTGTAACTCTGGGCGCTTTGTGTGATCGGAAACGAGCTTTGCCATGTCGATCCCGCTCTCATGATGCTGGATCATCTGCTGGAGGAAGCTCTGCTCAAACTCCGCTCCCTTGAGCGGCGCGAGCGACGCATTCATGGGATCTACCTTGCCGTTTGGGTCATGGGCAAAGGCTAGCGGTGTAGCCATGAGGACGAATGCCGCCATAAGCGGCGCGAGTGATTTGATGTTCTTTGTCATATTTTTTGGTTGTTTTGTTTATTTGCTCTCGATCTCTCCGCAGGTGACCAACCCCGCGCTGCCGTATGGGTTGGAGATCTTATCGGAGGTTTGCACCCAATCCTTGTGGAGCATGGGGCAATGGACGACGTAGTAACCGGCCTGACCCGCCGTGGTCTTCCTGGCTGCATCACTCAGGCCAGCGAAGGCACCCCGTGCCTCTAACAGCGATTTGCTTTTCGCAAGCCCGTCACCGGATGGTCCGAGGTCGGCCGCGGCCTTCTGCGCTGCGGCCAAATCGTTCGCCACCAGTGCCTGGTGTACCTTTTCGTAGGCGCTTAGGAATTGCTTGTTTTGAACGGATAGTGGCGCAGCAGAGAGCGGCGCCGCGAAACTGATGAGAGCTATTGCCCTCGTAAAGAGTTTGACTGCTAATTTTGTGACTTTCATTTGTCTTATTGGTTGGTTGATGAGTGAGGTTTCGGGATAGCTGAACGATGCGCGAAGCGCAGAGACGGGCTGGCCGCCAGCGAAGATCGCCAGCGGCAGGAAAGGGCTAACGAATCGTTCCGCGAGCGCGGAAAGAGGTCGTTAGGCTAAAGAAGGGGGAGCGTGAGCGAGAAGGCTCCGCTGCAAAACCGTTTCAGCGAAAGAGACGCTTCCCGGAGGTCCGGTGTCCAATTCCAGCGGCAGAATCAACCGCGGCTGCTCAGACATCCCAACGAGAGCGACGAACCAGGTTTGGATCGCGAAGTTCAACGCAGGCTGTGCAACCAGAGTCTTTGCGAGACTTGGCAGCGTGGCGCGGAGGACTTTGCAGCATTCGACGTCGCCCTGCTGTTTCTGCTTGGACGGCGCATGGCCATCATGCATGCCGTGACAACTCGGAGCCGCAATCATGCCGGCCGATCCCTCGAAGGAGGCGAGCGCGCAATGATTGGAGGCGGCCAGCCAGGCGAGCGCCGCGAGGAAAACAATCGGTGCACGCAGTGGTGTCATGGCCGGCAAGATCTTCAACGTGCTCATTAGTCACCCTGTTCGCGAGGATGTTCAAACTTTAATCGCCTCCCCAATTCCGCCCTCGCCGCGGCGGCGCGGTAATGTGGACGCAGCCCTCTGG
>JACDGM010000108.1 GCA_013815325.1 Chthoniobacterales bacterium | reverse complement strand
AGCGTAAATTGCAGTTCCAACCTTCGCCGGGTAGGCATTCGCTGGATCGACTGGTTAGGGATGAGTGGAGCCGAGGCTACTACTGCGCTGTAGCGGTCCTCATCCGTATGAATGGCGGTCTCGCCGACACGACGGCAGTCGAACTCTTCAAGGCCGGTGGCAACGGGTGTGAGGCGGATGAGGATGATGTGAAGGTGTTTATCGAGGCGGGACTCATCCCTAACGTCCGCATGAGCCACGCCGCCGAGAGCGATCTTACAAATGGAACCTAAACTTACTAAACCCGATCAAACTGTGAACTCACAACGGGGCGGCGTTGCGCTCCATGCGGTGGTTAGGATGCCGAGGGAAAACATGAAAACATACAACGTGACGATAAGAGCGGTCGCCGAAGTGGTGGTGCAGGCGGCGAATGTGGACGAGGCAATAGAACACGTTTTGCAGGCGATAGACCTCGGAATGATGACAGGATACGACTCCGCCGCCGTCGAATTAAAGACAAGCGATGATATACAAACAGCCCTCAAAGACTGCAATGCTACGGTGTAGGCATCCTAACGGTAAGCTCAACCACTCCGGGCCATCTGCCGGAACTGTTACACGAAACGAAGAAGGAGAAAGACGATGAAAAAACGAAAGACGAATAAGCGTGGCCACAAATCCGGGCGTCGCGATGGCCCGGAGTTGGGTGCAGCGCATGGCTCGGCGAAACAACTGTCGCTCGTAGAAGCACTGCTCTATTCGGGAGTGCGCGAAGTAAACCAGGAAATGTCCGGCGGACCCACAAAGACCACGTATGATGGAACTCTTTCTTACTGGGAGGACGCACCGCGCGAAGGGCGCTGGCACGGCAAAGCGTGGCATCCGGTCGAACCCATTTTAGGCGGATGGCGCTGGGACTGGGTGGAAGTGTGGGTGCCAGCTTCGCCGAGCGACTAAGATGAGCCACGACTCCCCGCTACTCGCGCCCGCTGTCTCTGGTGATCTCGCCGGGGAGGCGTTGGACTCCATCGCATGGTTAGCCGAAGCAGCCGCCTCTAAACCTGCTGCACCAGGCGCGAACGTTCATTTCAGCAGCCAGACGGTAGAGTGGCCAACACCCCAATGGCTCTTTGAAGCGTTGCACGCAGAGTTTGGTTTCACGCTCGACCCGTGCTCTACGCACGAGAACGCTAAATGCCCCAAACACTACACCCGCAGTGACAGCGGGCTGCTGAAAACGTGGCAAGCGGAGGTGGTGTGGATGAACCCGCCGTATGGAACGGAAATCGCCGCGTGGATGAGAAAGGCGCACGACGCGGCAATGAATGATGGCGCTACGTGCGTCTGCCTGGTGCCCGCTAGAACCGATACAGCGTGGTGGCATGAGGTAGCGATGAAGCATGAGATCCGTCTGCTGCGCGGGAGACTGACATTCGACGGAGCCGAGAACCCTGCGCCATTCCCCAGCGCAATCGTAGTGATGAGACCGCGCAGCTTCCGCCTGCTATCGGCGGCTGCTTCGGCTAACGTCCGCATGAGCGATGGCCTATGAAGACTCCCGAATTACAGACCAGCGTTGAAGGCCATTCGACTCCATGCGGTGGTTGGGCGGCGCTGGAGGAATACGTCGAGCGCAAGATCAGCGAAGCGCGGCGGGCTGTTAAGATGACCACGGAACTCGCGTTCGAGGGTAGTGACGCTCCCGCTCACTGGAGAGGGCATCTAGCCGCGCTGGTAAGATTACGGAGAAAGATGAAGCGGACGAAAGAAGCGCCGCCCAACGACGGAGATCAGCCATGAGCACAGCGGAACAAACGTCACCTGAAACCTTGGCTTCTCCGCTGTGCGAATTGGCTGCATCGACTGGTTATCTGGACCGAATTATGGCGGCGGTAGATAGCGAACCAGAAATGCCGAACGACATGCCAACGGAACTGCGCGATGCGGTAAGGATAGCGGTGCAGGATGAGAGATGGGATTTAATCGAGGACGGCTTTCGATCTTACGTGAGGGAAGCAAAACAGAACATAAAAGCCAGAATCACAGCCGCGCTTAGTCCAGATAACGCGAAGCTGAGCCACTCCGGCCCGGCAGGCGGAGCGGTTAAGCACGACAAAGAAATAGGAAATCTATGAATACAGAAACAGAGGATAACGGTGGTTCCAAAGCCGAGCTTCACGCCGCCGGGCCGGAGTTGTGCTCCAGCGCCTGGCTCGACGAACTGGAGGCCGCGCTAGGACATCTCCATAAAGCCGTGCTCGGCGCTGCCAAGTATGGGAGCAGCGGAATATGGAGACCGCTGAACGAAGCCCACAAAGCCCTAGATGAAGTCAATGATACGGAACGGAGCCGTTCGTCGAGCGAAAAGCTGAGCCACTGACATGAGCGAACTGAGTCCCGAATACAGAGTTGGCGTCGCCGCTCATGGCAGTTGTGCTCCAGCGCATGGTTCGGGGAATCCGGCAGCGGCGGCAAGGCATGACGGCGAGACCTTGAGCCGTGATGCCGACATATCGCCCCTGACGCCGTATTACCAAGACGCCCTCTGCACGATCTATCACGGGGACTGCAACGACGTGCTGCCGAAACTGAAAAAGATTGATCTCGTGATCGCCGATCCTCCGTATGGCGTGCAATACAGATCGAACCATCGCCAATCCAAGTTCAATTTCATAGCCGGGGACGACACTTACCCGTCGGAATGGCTCGATGGTGTAAACAAGATTGTCGAGCGTGGGACAATATACCTGTTTTGCAACGAGGCGTCTCTCGGAGACGCGCAGCGCGCTCTGGCAAAGCATAAGTGGTCAAGTAATCGGCTACTGATATGGGACAAACAATCGACTTCCGGCGGTAACCTCGCCAACTACGGACAGCGCACGGAATACGTCTGCTACGGAACGAAAATGTTCGCTCCTAAGCTGAATGGCTCCCGAGACGGAAACCTAATTTCGATCCCGAGAGTGCGTCCACAGGACCTGACACATCCGGCAGAGAAACCATATCTTCTGATGGCCTACTTGGTGATGAAATCGACCAATCCTGGCGAGGTGGTGTGCGATCCTTTCTGTGGTAGCGGTGTAGTCCTAAAAGCGGCGAAAGACCTTGGCCGGCCAGCAGTCGGCATCGAACTGGAGGAACACTACTGCGAAATCGCAGCGCGCCGCCTGTCGCAAGAATCCTTCAACTTTACCGGAGGTGACGCCGACTTTGGCGTGACCGACTCTAACATTTCTTCTCAGGCCGAGCTTCTGGTTTCCCCGAACGATGTGATATGAGAAGGCGTAGTCAGCACTGGTATCAATCCAGAAACGCTAAGGAGCGACGGGAAAAGCTTTTGCAGCGCAGCCGCAAAGGTGTCGCGGCACGGGAAGCTAAACGCATGGCTGATCCCACCCCGCGCGAGCCGAAGATGGTAGCATATTATCCGCTCGAATTGGGCGTGCGCGATAAGGCCTCTGCTGAGACCGCTTGGGTTGATTTTCGGTCGGTGCGTGATGCGGCTCGGCGGCTACGGGTCGTGCAAAAGTTTTATCGGGTGGAGGTCGCGTGAACTTATGGCGGAGCGTTACGATCCGCTCGAGGTAAAGCGGAGGCTGCCGTTTCTCGATGTGCTGGCGCATGAAGGGGTGCCGGTGCGCCGATCGGGGCCGAATTATGTGGCGACGTGCCCGTTTCATCAGGAGCGGTCGGCGTCGTTCACGGTCTATGTGGGGAGTGACCCCGCGGAGGATCATGCGTTCTGTTTCGGGTGCGGCTGGCCTAACGGGAAGCCGGGGGATGTGATCGGGTTTTATCAGGCGAAACGCGGGGTGGATTTTGCGGTGGCGATCGCGCAATTGGCGTCACTCGGCGCAGTTCCGCCTTCTGTGAAGACTGAGTGGAGAGCTAGGGAAAATGTGTCGCGAATGACGGCGTCGAAAAAACAACTGGATAAACCCGCGCTGCCGCAGTTGAGAACCTTGAATGAGGATGAGCAAGAGCAACTCGCGAAGTTGCGGGGTCTAAGTGTTGAGGGGGTTGCGGCGGCGTGTGAGGCGAAGCGGGTGGCGTTTTGCCCCTGGCCGGCGTGGGAGCCGCAGCCGTGTTGGTTGGTGACTGATTCGGCGCGGTATGTTGCGCAGTTCCGGCGGTTGGATGGTGCTATGTTCGTTAGGCATGATGGGCGTGAGATTAAGTGCTGGTCGAAGGGGTCTCCGACCTGGCCGCTGGGGGCGGGGGAGATAGGAGAGCAGTCGGCGGTGCTACTGGTGGAGGGCGGCGCGGATATGTTGGCGGGTTATCATTTTCTGGAGGGTTTCGGGCGGTTAGAGCAGGTGGCGGTGTGCGCGGTGCTAGGGGCGTCGATGCGGCTAGCTGTGGAGGCGCTCCCTTACTTTTACCGGAAGCGGGTGCGGATCGTTCTGGATGATGATGAGGCTGGGACGAATGCGGCGGCGCGCTGGACGGAGCAGCTGACGGAAGCAGGCGCCGCGGTGGAGTCGTTCTCGCTTTCCGGCCTAACGACTAAAGAAGGTTTGAAGGTGAAGGACTTGAATGATCTGGCGCTGGTGGAGGAATCGGCCTGGCTGGACCCGGAGCTGAAGGCGGCGTTTTTGGATTGGGATTTCTAGGGTGTGAATGAATGAGCTACATCTTTTTGCAGGAGCAGGGGGCGGAATCCTCGGCGGAATCCTTCTCGGACATACCTGCGTCTGTGCTGTCGAGATTGAACCTTACTGTCAGCAAGTCTTACTCCAGCGCCAGCGAGATGGCATCCTGCCAAAGTTCCCGATCTGGGATGATGTCCGAACCTTTGACGGCAAACCTTGGCGCGGACTTGTTGATGTCATCTGCGGAGGATTTCCGTGTCAGGATATTAGCACAGCCGGAGGCCCAAATCGACAGGGACTTAAAGGCGAGCGCAGCGGACTCTGGCGAGAAATGGCTCGAATCATTCGCGAGATGGTGCCCCGATTTGTGCTCGTGGAAAATTCAACAGCACTCTCTTTTCGGGGGCTCGGAATTGTTCTCTCAGACTTATCCGCTTTGGGGTTCAATGCAGAATGGGGCGCTTTTTCAGCAGCCGATGCTGGCGCACGACATGAGCGTGCGCGCTTATGGATACTGGCATCCCGTAGGGACTCCACTCAAAACCCAGCGATCCCGAAGCGCCGATTTTATGAGCCCAGCCAAGAATCCCTTCGAGCTTTTGCCGAAGGGCTTTCTCCCATGCCCGACATGGGTAGAAAAATTGATGGGCTGGCCGGATGGATGGACAGACTTGAGGCCATTGGTAACGGGCAAGTTCCAGCAGTGGCTGCGCTCGCATGGAGGCTATTAAGCGACGAATGACGACTCCGAAGAAACAACCTTCGAAACGGCGCGGAAAAGTCGTCAAGGATAAGGATGGGAAGGCTGTGATGAAGCCTGGCGATGCGGCTGCGCCGAAGGTGTTTGATGCGGCGGCGATCTCGGAGGGGTTGCATCTGTTCTGGGAGGATGGGGATGGGCAGACGTTCGTGATCGGTGGTCAGAGGTCGGAGGTGGGAGGGCAGAAGGTGAATGGGAAGAATGGGGCGGCGCCGCAGGTGTGGAGTCGATGGCCGGAACGGAAGATTCTGAATTTGTTGCGGACGAAGTATGTGCGGGTGAAGCCGCGCGAGGGTGAGACGTTAAGCGAGGCGGAGCGGTTGCTCCTGCATGTGATGCAGGAGCGGCGCCTGGCGCTCTCGATCGGTGCGCTGGCTGGCTATGGCGCGGGGATTTATGAGATCGGCGGTGAGCGGGTGTTGGTGCGGACAAGCCCCCGGCTGGTGGCGCCGCGGGAGGGGGATTGGGGCGTGGTAAAGGCGTTGATCGATGGGAAGCTGAATCTGTCGCTGGGGAGTGGCGGGCCGGATCAGACGGTGTATTTCCATGGGTGGATGAAGACGGCGTTGGAGGGGATCTATCTGGGCGGTCCGGGGAATTTTCGGCCTGGGCAATGTTGTATTTTTGCCGGGCCTCGGGATTCGGGGAAAAGCCGGGTGCAGCATCAGGTGATAACGGGCCTGTTGGGTGGACGCTCGGCTGATCCTGGGCCGTATTTGTTTGGCCGCACGGATTTCAATGGGGAGATGTTTTCGTCGGAGCACCTGATGATGGAGGACCCGGCCTCGAGCACGAAGACGGTGGATCGGGTTTATTTCGGGGAGATGCTGAAGCAGTTGATCGTGAATGATACGCAGCGGCTGCACCGGAAACGGGAGGATGCAATGGTGGTGTCGCCGTTTTTTCGGACGACGATCTCGATCAATGATGATCCTGATAAGATGCGGGTGTTGCCGCTTTTGACGCCGGATATGAAGGACAAGGTGCATCTGTTTCTGATCTCTGATAGCGCTGCAGCGCCGCTCCCGATGCCGACGAATACGCTGGATGAACGGGCGGCGTTTCGGCGGACGATCGGGGAGCAATTGGCGGCTTATGCGTGGTGGTTGCTCCATGTGTTCGAGATCCCGGAGGCGCTGCGGAGTGTGCGGTTCGGTGTGCGGGAGTGGCATCATCCAGGGCTGGCTATGGAGCTTTTCGATGATACGCCGGCGGCTGAGCTGTTGCAGGTGATCGATGCCGCTGACTTCACTGTGGCTGGTGGGGATGCGCGGAAGCTGTGGGAACTCGATAGCGCATCTAAGCAGGTGGGGGATCTGTGGGAGGGAACGGCGATTGAGTTGGAGCAATTGCTCACGGCTGAGGCGGCGCGTTTTGCCAAGGATGAGGAACCGACGATGGTGTGTTCGGTGGCGCGCGAGGCAAAGAAGATCGCGGCTCATAACAAGGTGGATCGGCTGCTCGCGCGACTAAAGGAAGATCAGTCCGATCGTGTGGCGTATCATCGGATGCCACTCGAGAGGCGCTGGATTATCTCTCGCCCCGTGTAGAGGCGCGCCCTCGTAGCGCTGGCAGGGTGACGGGAATGTTTTGTTTTTCCGCCCTCTGTGTCATCACCTAACGTATTTGCGATTAGGATGATATATTGCTCCATGACGCAGAGACGTTAGAAATGGAATGTTTAAAATTACCCGTGGGGTCTGTTGCTTTATGGTGATTTATATTTTGAAATGGTAAAAGGATTAGTCATAGCGTCATCACTCATTACAAAGTATACGCTCAGTGGATATTAGAGTATGACGGAGCATTAGAATTCCTAACGAGGATTGTGTCACTTTAGGGCGGGGGTATAAGGAATCTATTTCCCCTTCCATGCCTAAGGATCGGTTAAAAAGTCCCTTTGCCCATTCGCACGATGGGAGGCCAAATCTTTTTCTGCACTTTGACAGTCTTAAACATTGTGGGGAATGGATTCCACCGTGAAATCAAAGGCGCCAGTTAACACCCGCAAGCACGCTGCCTTCGCGAGGCAATACTCGAATTACGCCCAAGAGTTCGATAGTTGCGCGCGGGCGATCAAAGCTTGGGTGAAATTCGGGAAACAAAACAACGACCTGCCACCCCTGGATCGTCCCGCGGAGATGGCCGCCTGGTGGGCGCGTGTCATGAAACACAGCGTGCCTGAAAAACTCCTCGCTCTTTCCCGCTCAACTGTCCCGACTTCCGAGTCGCCACAACCAGATCTTCCTCCGGCGGCTCCTCGAGACTTTTCGCATATCCGCGGCCTTGATCTCAATGAGAACGTCCAGGAACTCCGTCGCACCCTGGCGATCGACAAGCATCTCCTCGATGAAGCCCACGCCGGAAGCGAGGAAAGCCTCGTCGCCCTTCGTGAACGCAACTACAAATCCTCCTTCGAGCTCCTCCGTAAGGCCGAGATCACACTCCAGAATCTTCAGCAGGGCAGCGGCAATCTAATCGATCGCGATTCCGTCGAAGTCGAGCTTGCCCAGGTCCTGGAATCCCTTCGCATCATGCGCGAGACCATGCCCCGCCGCATTTTGGCCGAGTTCGAGCGCCTCCTTCCGCGTCGCCTCGCCCGCGTCTTTCGCATTATCGAGCGCTTCCTCGTCCCGGCCGTCGAGAAAGTCCGCCTCGCCGAGGAAGAAATTTTCCGCAACCTCCGCAGCTTTGAAAGCCCTGAAGCCATCCGATCCCTTCTCGCCGCCTAGACTTCCGGTTGAAAGCACTAATAAAAGTAAGCAGGACCACGGAGTATGCGAGCATCGTGGAGATGTCTCCCAAAGAATTCAAGCGGCTCAATAAAGCCCTAGACAGTGAAGACCAAACCAAAGTCTCGAAAGCAGAAAAGGAGCTTAACGAGATGATTGATGTGGCGGATTGGCAAGACGACGAACTCGAAGACTTGATTGATTTCAAAGAGTTCCGAGAATGAGCGCCCCCGCCCCGGCGCGGTGGCGCTGGCACCTCCTCCCCTCCCTCGCCGCCGCCGCTTTCGCGCAGAAGCCCGACGAGCCGCTGCCCATCTGGGCACAGAAAAACGTCTTCCTCGATCGGCGCATGACCACCCGCCCCGGTCCTTACGACCCCGATGAATATCCCGGCACCTGGGAGTTTCAGGAAATCATGCGCAACCGCGTGGTCCACGAAAAGAAACTCCCCGATGGCGCCATCATCCTGGTCGATCGCCCAGAGGATGCCGATACCTCCATGCGCGTCCACCAGCTCGACGCCATGAAAGCCACCCAGGGCGGCCTCACCGAAGCCGCCCTCAACGCCATCCGCTACTGCGTCAAGCACGACCCACAAAACGTAATCTTCGCCATCGACAACCGCGTCCAGGCCGGCGAGCTCAATGACATCCGCCTCCAGCCCACCCTCAAGCGGCTCGGCGAACAAATCTTCACCGCCGACGACGACGACGCCGGCAAGTTCCTCCTCAAACTCCGCCGCATGCTCATCTACTTCCTCGGGAGCTACAGCGCCGGCGCCTTCGCGCAAAAAATGTGCGAGCTCGGCTTCAACGACGAGCTCGAGGAACACGGCACACCCAACAGCGTCGAAGACCTCAAATCCCGGATGCACTCATCCGAACGCCGGCTCCTCGTCAATATGAGCAAGCCGAAGCTCCTCATCCGCAATTCCGAAGGCAAAATCATCGGCGGCCCCATCGCGCGCGAGCACGCCAAAGGCTCCATGCACATCCTCGAAGTGCCCTGCCCGCATTGCACCGCCGCCAATGGCGGCGTCCCCTCCGGCCACCAGGAACTTCAGCAAGACAACATGAAATTCGGCCATTGCAAAACCCTCCTCGAAGAGTGGGACTTCGACCGCATCCTGCGCGAGACATTCTTCGAGTGCGTTCATTGCAAAAAACCGATCGAAGAACGAGAAAAACGCTGGATGAACGACCGCACCCGCCGCCGCTGGCGCCGCACAAATTTCCGGGCCGAGCCCAACCATATCTCCATGCACTTCTCCGATTTCCTCAGCTACGACGACAGCGTCCTCTGGGGCCGGATGGCCATCGAATACATCAACAGCAAAGGAAACTTCACCGCCCGCCAGAGCTATCGCAACCACCACGAAGGCCTCCCCTTCGAGATCCACACCAGCAAGACCGAAGTCGCCGATCTCCTCCTCCTGCGCGGCGCTTACAAGAGAAAAACCATCCCCTGGCTCCCCCAAGCCATCTTCCTCACCGCCGATATCGGCCAGACCTACGCTAAATGGGCCGCCTACGCCTTCCGCCGTTCCCACGGATACGGCGACGATTGCGCCGCGCTCGATTGGGGCACCGACCTCCACCCCGACGATATCGCCCAGCGCGTCCTCTCCCAGAATTACCTGTGCCTGGAGACCGGCGAAAAATATCCCATCGGCATCGGCGTGATGGACGCAAAATTTAGAAGAATCGAAGTCCACAAAGCCTGCCTCCGCGTCCCGCGCCGGCTCTTCCCCAGCGCTGGCATCCGCGCTGGCATGAGCCTGCGTTCCGTCAGCTTCAACCGCGTCCCCAACCGGCCGCGCTGGTTTGGCATCATCGTCTTCAACGATCGCGACGCCAAAGGCGAGCTCTACACCGATCGCATCGGGGCCTGGGTCGATTGGCTGCGCCATCGGTCCATCGAGGAAGAGAAACCGCTCACCGGCCGCCTCTGGCTACCCTTGGATGTGAACGCCACCGACGACGGCAAAGAATTCCTTCTCCATCACACCCGCGAAAACCTCGTCGAACTGCCCACCGGCGGCATGGAATGGAAGCGCACCGGCGACAACGAATGGGGCGACACCACAAAAATTGCCGGCGTCGCCTGGCGTTTCTTTACCCTGGGCGACCTCGGCGGCGCCAGCGCCGGCGGGGCAATCGACGCCGAAGCCCAAGCCGAGATCAACGAGGCGATTTCAGTCAGCGAATGAATTATTTGACAACAAAGCGGTTTACTGAGAAAAGGAAGGGAATGAAACGTCGAAATCCAATAAAAAAATTGTCGATTGAAGGTATGAAAGTGGGTGATCGTGTTTCAGTCAAAGGGCAGACTAACATTCCTGATGGAGTTTATGTAATAGGGCGCGTCGCCAGCCAGCTCGGCAAGCTCGGGAAGGGCAAGCCCAAAAACATCAGCGCCGCCGAGCGTAAGCGCCGACAGCAAAGAATGGCCGAAGCGAGGAAAAAAAGATGGCCACCAAAAAAATGAATTCCACTGCAACGCTCCAGCAGAAGTTAGGATTTATCGACTCTGATTTACGTAAGCCAAAACACGATGAAATCATGTTGTGGGCAGATGAAAATGCCGACGCGATTGTGCAATCGGTTTTTCCAGAGACGGAGCAGGCGTTCCAATCTCATTTTGTGAAAATTACAAAAAAACGATGGGAACACGCAGTAGTCAGCCGAAACGGTTTTATTGTTGGCTTTATCGATCTTCTTATCGAAATCAAGTGTTGCGATGAATCTCATTCAACCTACAAAGCCCATCTCAATGGTCGATGTGTCCTCCCCAGGCCCGAGAGCCAAGGAACCTCGCGCATTGCGTTAGAAATCAAATCCATTCTTCCCACCCGTGGGGAGATAATCAGGCAGGTTAGAATGTATCAAACTTACGAGCGCGCCGCCTATGTAATAGTTACTCCCAACCCATCTCCCTCCGTCGTGAAACTATTGGAAGAGCAAGGCATTAAAACCGTTGATAGCAACCGTCGCGCGTGACGCGCAGTTGTTTTTACGCGGCTTTGACATCGCCCCTCGGGCGATGCCTTCCGAGCGGAGCAAGATCGAGTATGCCAAGAGCTATCTGCGCCGGAAATACGCGACCGATCTCCCCGGCCTCAAGGCCCTCGCCGACGCCATCTTCGCCAGTGCCACCGAGAGCGTCGAGATCACCAGCCTCGGCTTCGAGGGCGGGAGCAGCGCCGGGGTCGTCGTCTTCGAAAAAGCCGTCCAGGGCATCGCCATCGAGGAGCTGATCTCCGAGCTCAGCCTCGTCGTCGGCGACCCGGTCATGTCGGGCCGCGGCCTCTTCTCCGATTTCTCCCGCGGCATCTTGCAAACATGAA
>JACDGM010000202.1 GCA_013815325.1 Chthoniobacterales bacterium | reverse complement strand
CACGCGATCTTCTCCAAGCCCTTCGACCTTGAGGAACTGCGCACCGCAGTGAGTCAGCTCGCCGCCTGACTGACGCTGTTCTCGGCGGTGAAGCTCTGCTTCTTTGAATTGAAGATTCCCATCTCTTCTCCGGATCGGATGCAACCGCGGCGGAGGGTTACTCCACCGGCTCGCTTAGAATTCATTTCGTGAAAATTTGGTGGAGACATTGAACCGCCATGATGGGGCCGACTCCGCTCCGATCGCGCTCTCGGGCGTCGCAGTTGTGACGTGCTATGGAAGTATGCAAACTGGTTGGCAGGAATGACCAACGCCTTCGCCACCGATCCTGAAAGTGCCTGCTACGCCGTTTGAACGGCATGGGCGCTCTCCTGGTTTCTGGCCGCGGGCTGGTCGCTTCCTGCGCGAGCAGCTCGGCGCAGAAGGCCTACGATTCTTACCGCCGCCGCGTCCCGATGCTCGTGCCATTCGGGCGCACCTAGCGACGTGGGCTTCCGCTTGCAGCGGACGGCAGTCATTCATCAGACTACTTCCGCGATGGGGGATTGGTTGAGAATCGAGGTCGAAGTGAGCGGAAACATCAAAACATCAGCGCCGTCTTGATCGAACAGGCTATCATCCCTAAATTCACGGCTACAAACCGCGTTCTGGCCGATGGTCCCTTTGCACGATGCTGACCAGCACGGATCTCCGAGGTGCGTCTTTTCGAGAACGACCTCCAGCACGCTAACGGACCGGCGATCACCATCGCGCCCTTTGTCTGATCGTTAGGCTATGAACTTCTTCAAATCCCTCGTGCAGAAATTTACCGGCCGCCCGGTCGATTGGGACGAGCTCGAGGAAATGCTTATCCGCAGCGATCTCGGCGTGCCCATGAGTTTACGCATCGTCACGGCATTGCAGAAGCGCGCCCAGACGCAAAAGATCACCGCACAAGATGTAGCGGAAGTGGCGCGCGAAGAAATCCTCCGCGTCCTACCGATCCAGCCGGGGCCGATTCGTCCCCTCCCTGCCAAGCCGAAGGCGATACTCATCGTCGGCGTCAACGGCACGGGTAAAACGACTTCAACGGCCAAGCTCGCCCATTATTTTCAACGCAACCGGCACAGCGTGCTCCTCGCTGCGGCTGATACTTTTCGCGCGGCGGCGATCGAGCAGCTCGCCATCTGGGCGGAGCGTTTGAAAATCGAAATGATCCGCGGCCAGTACAACGCCGACCCTGCGGCGCTCTGCTACGAAGCCTACCAAACAGCGGATCGTCGCGACATCGAGTTTCTGATTTGCGACACCGCCGGCCGCCTGCACACCAAAAGCAACCTTATGGCCGAGCTGGAAAAAATTAAGCGCTCGCTCGCGAAACACGATCCGGCCGCGCCGCAAGAGCGCCTCCTCGTGGTGGATGCGACGACCGGTAGCAATGCACTCGCCCAGGCGCGAGAATTCCACGCCGCGGTCGATCTTACCGGTCTGATCGTGACGAAGCTCGACGGCAGCGGCAAAGGCGGCATCGTGATCGCGATCCAAAACGAACTCGGGATACCCACCCGTTTTGTCGGCACGGGCGAAAAGCTGGAAGACCTAGCCCCCTTCGACAGCCGCGCCTTCATCGAGCAGATGCTTTAACTGCGTCGGCCGCGAGGGCAATGATCTCTTGCACGCCAGGCACGGCTGCAGTTCTTCATCTCCGATGAGGCACTCGATCGTAGGAATACGTATGACCGTAGCGGCTAAACCGATTTAACGAGCCATGGAGAGAGTCGAGACTCAGGATCGCTTTGCGGAGATCGGCTCTCGCTGGCGTGCGGCAATGACCGCGGGCGACTTTGAAGGGGCCTGGCGCCAGACCGATCAAATTGAACTACCGCGCCGCGTCGCGGAGGAGCGCGGGGGCTTCACCCGTCAGGCGCGTCATCTCATCTGGAACGGCCAGCCATTCACAAACCGGCGCGTGCTCGTCCGCTGCGAACACGGTCTGGGAGATACGCTCATGTTCGCGCGCTGCAAACGATGACAGCAAATCTCAGGCGCGAGTTACAAAACACATCTTGACCGCGCCTCTGCGTTTGACCGCGAACTTGTCGTCGTGAACCTAAAGCCGATGCCCCAACGGGAGCGCTATCTCTTCGTCTGCACGAACCGCCGGACCGACGACAACCCGCGCGGATCATGCGCGGCAAAAGGCTCGGAAGCGGTGCAGCAAGCCATCAAAGAAGAGCTGGCCCTGCGCGGTCTAAACCAGCTCCAGGCACGCGTCTGCAAATCGAGCTGTCTCGACCAATGCGCGACCGGAGTCACTATCCTGGTGGAACCCGATCATTTTTTCTACGGCCACGTCACCCTGGAGGACGTGCCGGAGATAGTACGAAGCCTGGCCAGCGGACAGCGGATCGAACGACTG
>JACDGM010000017.1 GCA_013815325.1 Chthoniobacterales bacterium | reverse complement strand
CGGGCGCGTTTTGGGGTGGAGCTTTTCGACCGAAGCGAAGGCTTCAAGGAAGCGATCGGTCTCCTGCGGAGCGGCGGGATGATCGGCATCCTGAGCGATCAGCACGCGGGCGATCATGGATTGTGGACGCCTTTCTTCGGACGGCTTGCTTCGACTTCGCCGCTGCCTGGCCTGCTCTGCAAACGGACCGGCGCGGCCCTTATAGCCGCTTCGCTTTACACGGACGGAAGGGCGCGATGGCGCATGATTTTCACTCGAGCGCTCGATCAGCCTAACGACAGCGTTCAGTCGCTCGCGGCGCGGACGAACGTCGCGATCGAAAGCGAGATCAGGCGCGCGCCGGAAGATTGGTTCTGGGTGCACAACCGCTGGAAAACGCCGCGTCCCAACTGGCTTCTGAGCAAATATAAACGCGGCGTCTTCGTTCCCGAAGACGCGCCGGCACTGCAGCCGTTTCGCATCTTGATTCGGGCGAGCAATTGGCTGGGCGACAGCGTCATCAGCATTCCCGCGGTCCGTGCGATGAAGCGCGGGCGGCCTGATGCGCACGTCACAATCCTCGCGCCGGAAAAACTCGGCGCGGTCTGGCGACTGGTGCCGGGAGTGAACGAAGTGCTCTCGTTAGGCGAAATGTCGTTGCCCGCCGTGGCCGGGCTGCTTCGGCGGCAGAAGCCGTTCGATGCCGGCATTGTTTTCCCGAATTCACTGCGGAGCGCGCTCGAGCTTTGCCTCGCAGGAGTGCCGCGGCGCGTGGGCTACGCGGGACATCACCGCCGCTGGCTTTTGCATCAGGTCGTGCAACCAATCGAACGCAGGGGGTCGCCCCCGCATCAAGTGGAGCATTTTCTGGATCTCGCGCGGTCGTTAGGCGTGGACGCGGCTGCGGACGAGATTGCGTTGGCTTCGTCAGGTCCTGCCATCTGTGCCGTACCTCGGTTTGGTCTATGTCCCGGGGCCGAGTACGGACCGGCGAAGCGCTGGCTGCCCGAGCGATTTGCGGAGGCTGCTGCGGCCATCGGTGGTCACTGGATTCTTTTCGGCACCGCCAGGGATGAAAAGATTGGCGCGCAGATCGCCAGCATTCTCGGAGAGGCCTGCACCAATCGCATCGGCCAGACAACGCTCGAAGATTTGATCGAGGAATTACGGCAGTGCGCGCTGCTCCTGACCAATGACACCGGCACGATGCACCTCGCGACCCTGCTTGGCGTGCCGGTGACGGCGGTTTTCGGATCGACGGAGCCGCGCCTAACGGGTCCGCTGGGGAAGAAGAGCGTGGTCGTCAGGCAGCAAGTCGAGTGCAGTCCCTGTTTTCTGCGCGAGTGTCCGCTCGATTTTCGCTGCATGAAGGCGGTCAGCGTAGGAGAGGTGGTCAACGCGACAAACTTGTCATCCTAAGTCGCGCAGACGGCGAAGGGCCTCGCATTGGTCGCGCGCCTCTCCCGCCTAACGATATCGTTACTCGTGCGATTTTGCGCCTGGCGAAAGCCGCTCGACGCTTGCGAGGTCCTTCGCCGCGCTTCGCCGGCTCAGGATGACAAGGCGTGCGCGAGAGTGCGCCGATTTCGTTAGGCACAACTACACCTTCATCACTTCGGCGTCTTTACGCTCGAGGTGTTCATCGATCGATTTCACGAAGCGGTCGGTTAATTTCTGAATCTCTCCCTCGATGTCGCGAAGCTGGTCCTCGGTCGCTTCGCCGGCTTTCTCCATCTTCTTGGCATCCTCCATCGCGCTCCGGCGATTGGTCCGCACCCGCACGCGCGCTTCCTCCGCCATCTGTTTGAGCGATTTTACCAGATCTTTGCGCCGCTCTTCGGAAAGCTCTGGAATAGGAAGACGAATGAGCTTTCCATCGACCAACGGCTGGATACCGATCTTTGATTCTTTCAGAGCCTTCTCGATGTTGCGCACGGTCGAGGCATCGAACGGCTGCACGACGAGCAAACGCGGCTCAGGCGTCGTGATAAGGGCGAGCTGTTTCAGCTTCATCGAGGAGCCGTAAGCTTCGACGTCGACGTTCTCGACTAGCGCCGGAGAAGCCTTCCCGGTGCGCACACTGGAAAACTCGTGGATCATGTAGTCGACGCTTTTGTCCATCGTCATTTCGGCTTCGAGAAGAATATCTTCGGCGCTCATAAAAGTGGCTGCAACAAAGCCGCGGCAGAGAGATTGGCAATCGCTAATCAGTCACGAGCGTGCCGACCGGACGGCCGAGGATGACGTCGCGGATGTTGGTCGGCGTGTTCATGTCGAAAACGATGATTGGAATTTTGTTGTCCATGCAAAGGCTGAAGGCGGTCGAATCCATGACCTGCAAGCGTTTCGTTAGGGCGTCGGTGTAGCTGATGCGATCGAAGCGCTGCGCGTCCTTGTGCACGTTGGGATCGCGGTCGTAGATGCCATCGACCTTCGTGGCTTTTAAAATGATGTCGGCGCCGATCTCGCTCGCGCGTAAGGCGGCGGTAGTATCGGTCGAGAAATAGGGGTTGCCGGTGCCGGCGACGAAGATGACGACGCGCCCGCGCTCGAGGTGTCGGATGGCGCGACGCAGGATGAAGGGCTCGGCGATGTTTTGCATCTCGATCGCCGTCTGCACACGTGTGACGACGCCGCTCTGCTCGAGCTGATTTTGCAGGGCGAGGCCGTTGATAACGGTCGCGAGCATGCCCATGTAATCGGCCGTTGTGCGATCCATGCCGCGATGGCTGGCGGCGAGCCCGCGCCAAATATTGCCGCCGCCGATGACGATGCAAATTTGCACGCCGAGGGCATAGACTTCCTGTACCTGCCGCGCGATTTCCTTAACGATCTGCGGCGAAATGGTGTCGCGCCCGCCCTTCTCGCGCAACGCTTCCCCGCTCAATTTCAAAACGATTCGTTTGTAAACGGGCGATGCGCTTTCCATTGGCGGCGCATGATCGGTCAGAAATGCGGGATTGGGGAGGAAAAACCGCGGAAAAACTCGGCGGCGCTCATCCGGCGCTTGCCTTCGAGTTGGACGCGTTCCAGACACAACCCGCCGCTGCCTGTCGCGACGACGACGTTGTCGTTAAGCCGGGAAAGCGAGCCGGGTTCGCCCGTAGCCTCGGCAATGAGCGAAGCGCGGAAGATTTTCAGATTGCGCTTTTTGCCGGCGGCGTAGGTCACTTCGGTGAATGCTCCCGGCCATGGATCGAAGGCGCGAATCTTGTGTTCGATCGCTGCGGCATTTTCCTGCCAATCGATCCTGCCATCGGCGCGTTCAAGTTTTGGCGCGTAACTGGCGCGCGCTGCGTCCTGCGGAGTGCGCGGAGCGTCGCCGGGGTCGAGCAGGTCGAGCGCCTCGAGGAGTGCGTTGGGAGCGAGTTGCGCGAGCCGATCGTGCAATGAACCGCCGGTTTCGTTAGGCGAAATTTGCAGCCGCGTCTGAGAAAGCACGTCGCCAGTGTCGAGACCTTCGTCCATGTACATGACGGTGATGCCGGTCTCTTCATCGCCCGAGGCGATTGCCGCCTGGATCGGTGCCGCGCCGCGATGTCGCGGGAGGAGCGAGGCATGCAGATTAAGGCAGGCGACCTGAGGAATCTCAAGCACACGCCTCGGCAAAATTTGGCCGTAAGCCATCACGACAATCACCTCCGGCGCGAGATCGCGAAGGGCGGCGACCGCAGCCTCCTCCCTAATACGCGTTGGCTGCAAAACCGGGATGGACGTTCCTACGAGCTCCGACTTTATCAGCGAACTTTGGAAACGTTGCACGCGACCAGCGGGTTTATCGGGTTGTGTGACCGCTCCAACGACTTCGTGCCCCGGCGTGGCGAGCAGCGCGCGTAACGCCGGCAGGCCGATCTCGCCCGTGCCGATAAAGACGATGCGCATGCCGCCTTACGGCATGAGACCGCGCGGGGCGACACCCGGCCGGGCGCGGCGCGGAGCAGGCGCGCGCGCCATCAACTTATCGCCCGCGGTCACTTCGCGCTGGCCGACGGACGATGCGCAGCCGGTGCAAAGATAATCGTAGAGCTCGCGATCGGGCAGGATGAGGAGAAGACGCTCGCGCACCGGCATCGCGGTTTTGCATTTCTCGCAGTAGAGGCTGGAGGCGGTGAAATTCTTAAACTGTTGCTGGCTCATGGGTGCCGTTGGCAACCGTCCCTAGAATTCTGAACAAGACCGTGGCCGGCGGCTCCATCGCGTCCACCACCTGCACCCGGTCTTTGTAATGCTCAAGGACGGGTTTCGATTCGTTCTCGTAGGTCTGGAGGCGGCGCTTAATGACCTCTTCGTTGGCATCGTCGAGTCGATTGTCTTTCAAAGCCCGCTTCTTCAAGCGCGCGAAAAGGGCGTCGCGATTGGGGCAGGAAAGGTGAAAGACTTTCTGCACATCGATCATTTCATCCATGATCTCAGCCTGACCCACGTTTCGCGGAATGCCGTCGAGCACGAGGACGTCGATATCGGGTTTGAATTCGTGACCATCGACCGCGGCGTCGATGCGCGCTTTCCAGAGCTCCACCGTGATCTCATCCGGAACGAGGTCGCCGCGGCTGGAAAAATCGAGAAATGCGCGGCCGATGCGGGTGCGAGTGTCGATGGTGCGAAAGACATCGCCACAGGCGCAATGGAAAAACCGGGGGATCGATCCGAGCGAACGGCCTTGGGTGCCTTTGCCGCTGCCGGGAGCGCCGAAGAGGAGGTAGGTGTGATATTTCATCGGCTGGTCGTTATACCTGAAAGCGGTCTCCGGCACAATGCGGAAAAGCTCGACGCCTGCGAGGGCGAGAAAAAGATCTGCCTAACGAGACCTAACGAGCGCGCACGCTGGCGAGGTTTTCAGCTCGCCGAAGCGACTTCCGCCGGGAGGACATTGACGCGGCGTCCGGCGCGATCGAAGCGCACCTGGCCGTCCACCAAAGCGAAAATGGTGTAATCGCGGCCCAGGCCAACGTTCTTGCCCGGGAGAAATTTCGTGCCGCGCTGGCGAACGATGA
Source organism: Chthoniobacterales bacterium (assembly GCA_013815325.1). GTDB lineage: Bacteria > Verrucomicrobiota > Verrucomicrobiia > Chthoniobacterales > UBA10450 > Palsa-1392. Next base: position 43,923 of record JACDGM010000017.1, on the reverse strand, counting down.
TGTTGCCGGCGACGACGACTTCGCTGCCAAATTTTTTCACACCGAGCCGCTTGCTGACGCTGTCACGGCCGTTCTTGACGCTACCTTGTCCTTTTTTGTGGGCCATTGGGGAAGTTGAGAATTGAGACTGAGAGACGAATTATTCGGTCGGGTCTTTTGCGGTGACGGCTTTCTTCGTTTTCGAGTCGAGGCTGATCCCGGTGATTTTCACGCGCGTGAGCTTGCGGCGATGGCCGACCGTGCGGTGATAGCCTTTTCGACGGCGATATTTAAACGCGATCACCTTCTTGTCTTTGCGCTGTTCAACGACTTCGCCCATGACGCTGGCTCCGGAAACCAACGGACTGCCGTGGGTCAGATTCTCCCCATCGGCGTGCAGGAGCACCTCGCCAAATGTCGTCTTCGCGCCTACGTCGCCTTCCAGCAAATCCACGTCGATCGTGTCGCCCTCTGCGACGCGGTATTGTCTGCCGCCCGTTTTGATGATTGCGTAAGCCATAGCCTTGGGAAAAGTCGGTGAAACTCACACAAGCAGGTCGCTGTGACAAGCGGAAATGCCGTCCGCGCGACCATCTGGTCTCGATCTGGAAATCAGGAGGCCGGCTTTTCGATCTCCTGTTTCTCGATGCGCACGGCGTGTTCATCCGGCACAACGTGAGAGCCGAAATGGTCGGCATAAACCTGGGTGAACTCCGCGCCCAAAAGCAGAATCTGCGAGGAATAGTAAACCCACAATAACAGCGTGATGAGCGAACTGGCCGCGCCGTATGCCGAAGCAGCTGAGCCGCTCGCGAGGTAGAGACCGAGGGCCCATTTTCCGAGCCCAAAAAGGATCGCGGTAATGGCGGCGCCGAGCCAGACATCGCGCCAGCGGATTTTTGCGTCAGGTAGGAATTTGAAAATCATCGCGAGCAGAAGAACCATAACGCCGAAATCGAAAAGCAGATAGACCGCGATCGCGATGGCGGAACCACCTGGCAGATGCGCTTGCACGTAATGGCTGAAGGTTTTGAGCAAACTCTCGACCGTCATCGAGACGAGAAGCAGGAAGCAGACGCCGCCGACCATCGCGAACGAAAAGGAAACGCGTCCGGAGAAATCCCCAAATTCCGGCGCCCGGCTTAGCCTTTACACCCCAGATTGTGTTGAGCGCATCCTGCAATTGCCCGAACACGCCGCTCGCTCCCAGGAGCGCCAGCGCCACGCCGATGATTGTCGCGAGCACGCTTTTGCCCGGCTGCGACGCCTTCTGAGCGATGCCCTGGATGACGTCGATGGCGCTGCGATCGAGAAAGTAGCTTAACTGCTGGGTCACTTTTTGCCAGGCGCCGCCCGGATCGTTGCGAAAAATGAAACCGAGGATCGCGAGGAGGACGAGAATGAGCGGCGCGAGCGAGAAGACGGTGTAGTAAGCGAGAGCTGCTCCGAGCTGGGGCGCCTTATCCTCCAGCCATTGGCGGAAGGTTTCTTTGCCCAGATTAAAAGTGGTGCCGAAAATGTTTTTGCCGGCAAGAGACTGAGGTGCGTCGCTCATTAGCGAGAGTTCGTAGTCCGTCCACCGGACAGTCGCCTGTGGACGAAAATAATCAGTTTCGATTACTTGGCGTCCTTGCCCGAAATCAAGAGCGTGATCTCGCCCTTGGCGGGGTGCGCCTCGTAATGAGCGAGCAACTCCGCGCCCGTCCCGCGGCGGAATTCCTCGAATTTCTTCGTGAGCTCGCGCGCGACGCAGAGTTTCCTCGCTGCCATCAATGCGGCGCAGGCGGTTAGTGTCTTATTGATCCGATAAGGTGACTCGAAGAAGACTGTTGTTTCGGCGCGCTCGGCCGCAGCGGTTAGTTCGCGCTCGCGCTGCCCGCTTTTGACAGGCAAAAACCCGCGATAACAAAATCGCTTCATCTCCAGGCCGGAACCGACGAGACCCGTGGTGATCGCCGAGACGCCCGGCACAACGCTGAACGGCAGCTCCTGTTCGATGCACTTGCGGATCAAGCGCGCCCCGGGATCCGATAAGCCGGGCATTCCCGCATCGGTGATAAGCGCGATGCTCTCGCCCGCCGCGAGCCGCTCGGCGAGTTCGGCTGTGCGCATGGCTTCGTTATGTTCGTGGTAGCTGACGAGCGGTTTACGAATTTCGAAATGCCGCAGCAGATTTCCTGAATGTCGGGTGTCTTCGGCCGCGATCAGATCGGCCGATTTCAAAACGGACAGTGCGCGAAGAGTGATGTCTTCGAGATTGCCAATCGGCGTGCCAACCACGTAGAGCATCGGCGATTATCCTACGCGAATAGGGCTGCGCCAAGGTTCGTCCACCTTGCCTCTCGGTAGCCTGTGAGAGTTGTCGTCGCAACGAGCTCTGTCAGGGCAGATCATGCCCAGCACCTTTTGTGGGTGCGCCGCTGCGCCGACAGGGCTACAACAACAGCATGGCCCAGAAAAGGAAGCGCTCTGCCGCTAACCCCGCGCTGCGCGCACCGGCAGCGTTTACCCGTAATGGCGGCGCGCTCGCGCCTAACGACCGTTGCCTCAATTTCGGCGAACGCTGGGCCTACTCGCCTGCGCCGGAGCAGAGCGAATTACATCCAAATCAAGCCGCGTTATCAACTTTTCATCGATGGGAAATTCCAGGCTCCGCATTCGGGCAGGCATTTTGATTCGATCATCCTGCGACGGAAGAGAAGCTCGCCGAAATCGCGGAAGGCGACACACACGACGTCGATCTCGCGGTCAAAGCCGCGCGTCGCGCCCACGACAAACTCTGGAGCAAAATGCCGGGCCGCGAACGTGGCAAATTTCTCTACCGCATCGCGCGTCTCGTGCAGGAAAAATCGAGGGAACTCGCCGTGCTCGAAACGATGGATGGCGGCAAAACCATCAAGGAAAGCCGCGACATCGATCTGCCGCTGGTCGCGGCGCATTTCTTTTATTACGCGGGTTGGGCGGACAAGCTGCAGTACGCTTTCCCTGGCCGGCATCCGCGCTCGTTAGGCGTAGCCGGGCAGATTATCCCCTGGAATTTCCCGCTCCTCATGGCCGCCTGGAAACTCGCGCCCGCGCTTGCCGCCGGTAACACTTGTGTCCTCAAGCCGGCCGAGACAACGAGCATCACCGCGATGCATCTCGCCGAGATTTTCCAGAAGCCGGCCTGCCTGATGGCGTCGTCAACATCGTCACCGGCACGCGCCGCACAGGCCAGGCGCTGGTCGATCACTCGGACGTAAACAAGCTCGCCTTCACCGGTTCCACCGCTGTCGGCAAACTGCCTCACCCGCGCGGTCGCCGGAACGAAAAAACGCCTCACGTTGGAGCTCGGCGGCAAGGCGGCTAACATTGTTTTCGAAGACGCCGCGATCGATCAGGCAGTCGAGGGGATCGTCTCCGGGATATATTTTAATCAAGGCCATGTCTGTTGCGCGGGCTCCCGCTTGCTCGTGCAGGAAGGCGTTTTCCCGGCGGTAATCCACAAACTACGCTATCGCATTGCCACCCTGCGCGTCGGCAATCCGCTCGACAAAAATACCGACGTTGGCGCGATAAATTCGCGGATGCAGCTGGATAAAATCTGCGAGCTGGTCGAGAGCGGCGTGCAACAAGGCGCGGAGCTGGTCCAGCCGCGGACGGTCTCGGAGTTGCCGAAGAAGGGCTACTGGTATCCGCCAAGTTTTTTCACCGGCGTGACCGAGTCGCATCGCATCGCTCAGGAAGACATCTTCGGCCCGGTCCTGAGCGTCATGACGTTTCGTACTCCGGAGGAAGCGATCGAGCGGGCGAATAACACGCCCTATGGACTGAGCGCCGGCGTTGGAGCGACAAAGGAAGCAAAATCTTCAAGATCGTGAGCAAATTGCGCGCGGGCGTCGTTTGGGCGAACACCTACAACAAATTCGACTCGACGAGTCCCTTCGGCGGCTATCGCGAAAGCGGCTTCGGCCGCGAAGGCGGTCTGCACGGTCTCGCGCCGTATCTGGCCTTGAGCCGACTCGTTAGGCGCGGAGCCGTGGCTTAGCGTTGCTGCAAGCTCCGGGTAGCGCATGCGTCCCGCGTGCTGGCGCGGTGTTTCACCGCCGCGAACTTTTCTTAGACGCGACGAACGATCTCCAGATGCCCGCCTCATGAAAGTTCGCCGCCGCGAGACGCGTCGACCAGCACGCGGGACGCATGCGCTACCCGGATTTTGCGGGCGCGCTCTCTTTCGTGTCCAGATAGAGCACGACGAAAATGGCCGCTAGCCAGCCGCGCAAAACCGCATTGACGAGACAGCTCAAGAGCGTCGTTAGGCACCCGGGCAGGTCGAGCGTATTGCTCGTCGCCATCGCCTGCAACGTCGCCAGCGCTGCCTCAAGGCTGGCCGCGCCGCGCAGCCGCCAGAGGAGCACCGGCAGCTCGACCCCGACATTCAAAACAATGATCACGACAAGCCAGAGCGACGCGATCAGCGCTCCGCGATAGAGCGGCCGCTGCGTGCGCGGGCGGTCGGCGCCACTGCGCGCGAGTTCTTTGCTCTCGCGCAAGGCCTCCATCGAATCGACCCCGCCGAGCGCGCCCGCCTGCTGCCAGAAAAGAAAATTAATGAAAAGCCGCGCCACCATGTAGGCGGTAAAAATGAGCAGGAGCAGCGTGATGAGGAGGGCTCCCGCCGACGCCGCGGCGGTAAGCGACAACGCCACCAGCAGCGGAATTACCGTCCAAAGAAAATAGCTGCCGTAAACGATCAGCCCGAGGATGAACATGCGCGTCCAGAGAGGTTTGGCGCGGCTCAGCAGCTCCCTGAAACTCGGATTGCGTCCGGTCCGAAGATCCGCAGCGAGAATTTGCAAGCCGGCGAGCGAAAAGGGCCAGGCGATGACGAGCGCCATGAGCATCGCGAAAGCGACTGCCCCGCTCACGAGCACGATGGCAAGCTGCCCCGACTTGTCCGGCACCTCGAGAAAGGGCGCGGCGATCTGGAGAAAAAAGGAGGGCGTCGAGACGAGCAGGGAAAGCGCGAAAAATCGCCAGAACCCCACGCGGTAAACCTGCCAGCTGGCCGCGAACATGGCGCGGAAAGTCATTCGCCTAACGAGCGAAGTTTCCTTGGCCGGCGCGAGATCATCCGCAAAGACTTCCGGCAAGTCAGCCGCAGGAAACCAGCGTTCGCTCCCGGCCGCGCGCACTTCGTTCTCCCGGATCAGCCGACCGTCCTGCCGCCAGGCGCGCAATTCCTCCGCGTCGACCGGCCCGTATTCCTTCCCTTGCACGCGCACCATCCATTCGTCCGGCATCGGCTCAATTAACCGTGATTCGGGATAATGACTAGCGCCGGGTGAGATGGGAGGGCATAGGTCCTTCAGGACGCATAAGATTGATGAAACTTCTCCTGATCGACGGCCATTACTATGTTTACCGCTCCTATTTCGCGATTCTCCACCTTTCGAATACCCGCGGCGATCCGACGAACGCCATCTACGGTTTCACCAAGACGCTCCGGCTCATGCTGAAGCATCTCCAGCCCGACTTGGGCGCAGTGATGTGGGATCAAGGCCTCCCGCAACGGCGCACGGAGCTTCAGCCTGCCTACAAAGTAACGCGCAAGGAAATGCCGGATCGAATGCTGCCGCAGCTCGATTACATCCAGAAACTCACACCGATTCTGGGGTTCCAGAACATCGCCGTGCCGGACACGGAGGCGGACGATATGATGGGCTGCTACGCGCTGCAGGCGGCCGCGCGCGGAATGGAAGTGATCCTTGCCACGAACGACAAGGACCTTTACCAACTCGTCAATCCCCTCGTCAAAATATACAGCACCGCGAAGGCGGACTTGGCCGCGCCCAAAGATACCTTCGCATTGTTAGGCGAAGCGGAAGTCACAGCCAAGTGGGACGTCCCGCCCGGACGGATCGGCGACGTCCTCGCCATCGCCGGGGACAGTGTCGATAACATACCGGGCGCCGGCCTCGGGCGGAAGAGCGCCGCGAAACTCATCAGCGAATTCGGCAGCCTCGATGCGCTCTATGATAACCTGGAGAAAGTCAAGACGCCCCGGACGCGCGAGAAACTTGAGGCAGCCCGTGAGCGGGTCCGACAAAATCGCAAAATGGTCGAGTTGGATTGCCACCTACCGCTCCCAGTGCCGATCGACGACCTGCGGATCACGCCCGATTATCCGCAGTTGATCGATGCCCTGGAGAAGTGCGAATTCAAGTCGCTTCTCCAGGAAGTGCGCGACGATGCTGCGCGCACGGGCACGCAGGTGCAAAGCGAGCTTTCGTTGTAGCCAAGGGCGACAACCCCGTTGTACGGTCAACGCTGCAATAGGGAGCCGGGTCACCGGCCCCTGGCTACAAAAAACCTTTGAACGATCCGGAATCAGCCGCTGTCTAATTGCTTCGGTTAAGGCGATTCGGGCGGTGGCACGTCCTCGCATTCGAAGTTTCTCCGCGGCGTGCCCTGCCCGGATCTTTTTTTCCCGCCGAGGCGCTTGTCGCTCCGGTCTTTTGCCCGCATCATGCATGCAATCGCGAGCGGCTCCGCCCGCGATTTTCAAGTTCCCGCATCGGCATGAATTTCTCCGCTGACGACCATCTCCTGATTGATCTCGCCCTGCGTGAGGACATCGGCAGCGGCGACGTCACCAGCGAGTATTTCGTCGCGGAAACCGAGCAGGCTTCTGCGCGCATCCTCGCCAAGGAACGCGCGGTTGTCGCCGGTGGCGATGTCGCCGCGGAAGTTTTCCGCCGGGTCGATCCGAACCTGCGTATCGAGATTGTGCAGCAAGATGGCGTCACGGTTGCGGGCGGCGCGACGGTCCTGGAGATTCGCGGGCGCGCGCGTTCCATCCTCACGGCTGAGCGGGTCGCTCTTAATTTTCTCCAGCGTCTCAGCGGCATCGCGACTTTGACCCATGCGTTCGTCGAGGCTGCGGGCAAGAACGGCGCCAAGATTCTCGACACGCGCAAGACCACGCCCGGTCTGCGCAAGTTCGAGAAAGCGGCGGTCGCGGCCGGCGGCGGCGTGAATCATCGGATCGGTTTGCACGACATGGTGCTGGTGAAAGACAACCATCTTCTCGCGCGTCCCGGCCTTGCCCGAGTGACGGCGGCGATCGAGCGGGTGCGTGCCGAGCGGCCGGGGATTCGGATCGAAGTCGAGGCCGATAATCTCGATCAGGTGCGCGCGTTTCTGGAAATCGAAGGCATCGAAGTCATCCTCCTCGACAACATGAGCGGCGCAGAAATGCGCGAAGCGGTCGCGATTGGGAAGGGGAAGGTGAAGTTCGAAGCGAGCGGGGGAATCAACTTGCGCAACGTGCGGCAGGTCGCGGCGACGGGGGTCGATTACGTCTCGATCGGTGCGCTTACGCATTCAGCGCGGGCGATCGACTTTTCGCTGGAGCTGACTCATGTCGCTGCCTAGCTCTCTCACTTGCACCTGCACCTGCACTTTCACTTACACGCTCTTCTGCGCGGTGGGGTGTAAGTGAAAGAGCAAGTGCAAGTGAAGAAGTTCCTGGATTCGCCCCCGCTTGAACGGCTCATTCCCGAGGCCTTGCAAGAGTCGTTAGGCACGGCGGTCATCGGCCGGCGCATCATCGTCCTGGAGTCGACGCGCTCGACCAACGATTTCCTCCGGCAAATGCTCACGCCCGATTTGCCGGAAGGATTCGTAGTGTTCGCCGAACACCAGACGGCGGGTCGGGGCCAGCGCGGGAATCGATGGGATTCCGCCGCGCATCAAGGTCTCTGGTTTTCCATCCTCCTGCGGCCGAAAATTCCGCTGGCGGATTCCGCACGCCTAACGAGTTGGGTGGCGGCAGCGGTGGCCGAAACGATTCGGCAACAGCTTTCGGTTGTCCCGCTAGTGAAGCCGCCTAACGACGTCTACATCGGGACGCGCAAGGTCTGCGGAGTGCTCGTCGAGACGAAGGCCGGAGCGGGAGCGGCTTTCGCCGCGATCGCAGGCATCGGCATCAACATCAACCAGCCGCTCGAAGCCTTTCCGGAAACGCTCCGGGAGCGCGCCGGTTCGCTCGCGATGGCTGTCGGCGGGCCGGTCGATCGCCAGACATTCGCAGTCGCACTGCTACGCGAGCTGGATCGCAGTTACGCCGTGAAATTCTGAAGCGCGCGCAGGCGAGCGAGCGCGCGTCCGCTCTCGATTTGCTCGCGCGCCAAGGCGACGCCCGCCGGTAAAGTCTCGGCAACTCCCGCGATCACGAAGCCGGCTCCGGCGTTAAGCAGCGTCATCTCCCGCTTTGCGCCGTGGATTTCTCCCGCGAGGATGCCGATGAGGAGCGCGGCATTCTCCGCGCGATCGCCACCGCGCAGTTCCGCGAGTGTGCCTAACGACACTCCAGCGCTCGCCGATTCCACCTCCCGGGTGGCGATCTCGCCATTCTTCAGTTCGGCCACCGTGCTCGCGCCGCAGACCGAAAGATCGTCCATCCCGGCGCCGTTTTCGGCCCGCCCATACACGACCCAGGCGCGTTCCCGGCCGAGTTTTTGCAAGACCTGCGCGAAAACCCTCGTTAGGCGAGAGGCGTAAACGCCAAGCAATTGCCGCGGCGGGCGAGCGGGATTGAGCAGAGGACCCAGCAGATTGAAGATGGTGCGCGTTTTCCTGCGCGCGAGATGCTCGCGTGTCGCAGCCAACGCGCGGAATACCGGATGATAGTGCCGGGCAAAGAGAAAGCAGAGCCCGAGATCCTCAATGCAGTGGCGGAGATTGCCCGCTTCGAGCACCAGACTCACGCCCAGCTCCTCGAGCACATCAGCGCTCCCGCAGCACGACGTGACGCTGCGATTGCCGTGCTTTAGAACGACCGCGCCACCCGCCGCGAGGATGAACATGATCGTGGTGGAAACATTGAAGAGATCGAGTCCGTCACCGCCAGTGCCGCAGACGTCGATGGCTGGTCCGGACAGGCTGGCGAGGTCGATCCCAGGGTCCTTCGCGCGTGCGAGCAATTGCCTAACGAATGCGCCGATCTCGCCCGCCGTCTCGCCGCGCTCGTGCAGTTGCGCCAAAAAATCCGCCTTGAGCGCGTCGTCCACAGTGGCGGAAATTAATTGAACGGTGGCGATTGCGATGTCGTCTTCGTCCAGCTCGGCGCCACTGCGGACCTTTTCGATCAACCCCTGCATGAGCTGGACGCAGCGGCACTCAGGCGCGCGGCGCGTTCATTTCGTCGAGCCAGCGGCGATAAATCTGCGGCGAGATTTCGGACGGCTTGATTTCGCTGCGGCCGCCCCAGAAGACATTCGTGTAGGAGACGGGAATGCCGCAGGCTGCTAGGTGGCGATCGATCGCCGCCTTATGCTCGAGGAGGAGCGCTTTGTCGGTCCCGTGCGCGACCGCCATGATGTTGACGTTGCGAAATTCCGGACCCGCTTCGCGCCAGTAGCAATGCGTCAGGATCTCGTGACGTCCGACTTCCCCGCCCGCTTCCACTTCCCGGCCTAACGGCACCGCCCAGTGGAAAAGCGCGTTGAAACGGGTGACCCGCACCCCGCCTGCGGATGGCTTCACGTGTTCAAGAAAGGTGGAAAAGCGGCCGATGATCTTGCGCTCCGCGAGGGCGTCAGCGATCGCGAAAAATTCCTCGGGCGACACGCCCGCCTCCTCGGCCCGCGCGATCCAGGGCGACTCCTGAATTTCCTCCGGCGCAAATTCCCGCTTCAGCGCGGTCAGCACCGTCCACTCTTTTTCCGTCAGCGCCGCCGGCTGCACCACGATCATGATTGCCGGTTCCGGGGCGCGACTTCCCGGCTCGACGTTTTTTCGCCTAACGTGTCCCACGCCTAACGTGAAGATGCCTTTCGCTGGCATCAGCCGGAAATGTTCCGCGCCGACAATCCCGGTCAAAATCTCCCCGTGCCGCTGCAAGGAAAAGCCGTGCGGCACTTTTAGGGTCGTCCAAAGTTTATAATCCGAGCCGGGCGTCACCGCATCGGTCGAACGCAGGACAACGTGACCGGAAAACGGGTCGCGTTGCGACATGTAGTCGAAGGCGGCCTCGATTTTTTCCGGAGGCACTTTCCAGGCGACGAGCGCGCCGTCGGCGAGGTTGGTTGCGAGCAAGGTCTGGCGCACGCGCCGCACCGTACCTGCGCGCAGCATCGCGACGATCCGTTCGAGCACGGTCTCGACCGGCAAGCCGGCCCGCTGCGCAATCTCGGCGAACGGCTCGCGCACGAAGCCGGTAATTTTGTCCTCGGAAATGGCGAGAATGCAGGCATTGATCGGGTCGTTATGCTCAACCGGAAAGGTCTCGTTAGGCAGAGTGGTCATGCGGCGGCGCAGGTAAAGACGGCGAGAAAATGGCAGACCGTGCCGAGGAGCACAAACAGATGCCAGACGAAATGGGTGTAGCGGCTTCGCTTGCTAACGAAGAAAAAAACACCGCTGGTGTAGGCGAGCCCGCCCGCGCCGAGCCAGAGCAAGGCGGCGACGGGCACGTGGGAAATCAGCGGCCGGCAAGCGACGAGAATGAGCCAGCCCATTCCCAAATAAAGGGCGAGGGAAAGGCCGCGGCGGCGTTGTGTGCCGCCAATGCTTTTCATGATGACGCCCGAGATCGCCAAGGCCCAGATGAAGATCAGAATGGTCCAGCCCCAGACGCCGCGGAGTGGACCGAGAGTGAAGGGCGTGTAAGTGCCGGCGATGAGCAGAAAAATTGCCGAGTGATCGATTATTTGGAAGAAGGACTTGAGGGCGCCGCGGGGCCAGGCGTGATAGAGGGTCGAGCCGAGGTAGACGAGTAACATGGCGGTAGCGAAGACCGCAACGCCGATGAAGAAATAACGGTCGCCGCCGCGCCAGGCTTCGACCAGGAGAAGCGGCGCGCCGACCAGCGCCGCGACGAGACCAAGGCCGTGGCTGATGCTGTTGGCGAGTTCTTCGCCGAGAGATTGATCCCACTTCGGATCGTCGGCCGGTGATAGAAAATCGCTCATTTCTCGCGCGGGTGGGAAAAGACTTTTACGCGCGCGTCGCGAACTCGAAAGCGAAAAGAGTTGCGCGGCCCCTGATTGCGGGGTTCGGGTGCAAAAAGCCTATGCGCAAAGCGATTTTTTTCGACGCCGCCGGGACGTTGATTCGCCTAACGAAAAGCGTGGGTGAGAATTACGCGCTCGTTGCCGCCCGGCAAGGTTTGGTCCTGGATGCCGCGGAACTGGACCGGGCCTTTGCCGAGGTCTGGAAAGAAGTGCCCCTGCGTCCCGCGACTGCCCAGCCACGACTCGATGACGACAAAGGCTGGTGGCGCGATCTTGTCGAGCGCGTGCTCGATCGAATCGGGGCGCAGCTTGGTCCGCTGGATTGCGATACCTTTTTCGAAGCGGTCTATGGCCATTTCGCGGAAGCGGGCGTTTGGGAGCTTTATCCGGAGGTGCTTGACGTGATCGAGGAACTCGCATTGCGTTTTGAGCTCGCGGTCGTTTCAAACTTCGATAGTCGCCTGCGCATGATTCTTCAGCACCTAACGATCGCGCAGTACTTCCGGCACGTCTTCATTTCCAGCGAGCTCGGAGCGGACAAACCGAATCCGTTCATTTACGAGCGCGCGCTGGAGGTGAGCGGATTGGCGCCGGCCGAAGTGCTGCACGCCGGCGATGATCCTGAACACGATTGGGCGGCCGCGTGTGCGGCAGGGCTTGAGGTATTTCGTCTCGATCGGCCTCACAATTCGCTGCGCGATCTTCGATTGTAGGGCGAGCGCTCCGCCTGCCTCGGTCGATTTCCGGTGCTGCAACCCGCCGTGCTCATTCAACCGGGGCAGGCTTAGCGCCCGCCCTACAATCTTGCGCGCGGCGTCGAACCATCGTAAAAGCTGAAGCCCTCTCCGCCGGGTTGGTAGCTCAATGGTAGAGCAGCGCCCTTTTAAGGCGTTGGTTGTGGGTTCGAGTCCCACCCAACCCAGTCCGTTTAAATCTCCTCTGAACGGTACTTCTCACAGGGTGGGAACAAGCGAAAACCGTTTGCGCATCCGGCATTGGTCTGCGGGAGCTGGCGCGCGTATAAGCCAACCGGACCGATCACCCCATCGTGCTTACCCTTCTCCGCTGCACGGCCACACCTCCTGCGCGTTCGGGAGATGGCAGGGTGGGGTGACTGGTGGCGGAATCGCGAGAGGAGCGGGCTTAAAAACCGAATCCACTCATTGCCCCATTACCGTTCCCTTATCAAAGCATCGATCGACCTGAGGATAGCCAGAGCCTTTCTTGATAAGGTCGGCTCCTGTTCCCACAAAACATCACTTTCGAACACTCGGACAACAGGTTTAAACCCTAACTTTGGTGCCATAATATCCCGTATCGAGTCATAAAATGCACGCTGCTCGTCTCTGTAGATTGGACTGTTGTCGCCAGCCCGAATCTCTTCACACAGTGCAATCCATCTCTCTTTGTCGAAGCCCAGCCGCAAACGCCGCGGATATGCACGCAGGGCTGCGGCACGTAACGGGGTAAAGTGTTGTCGCTCATCAAACTCGATTATTAGTCGGTGATCGGGCAAGTAGAAGTCGCATGCCAGGCAATGTTTTGTTCTGCCTTTGATCTGCAGGCCACGGCAAGACTCCACGGCGCTTAGGATTGACAGCAACTCCGAAGCGACATTGGCACGGTCGGAGAGGTCAGGTACGCAAAGAGCGCGATCACGTTCTTCTATGTTGATCGCGCCAAACCGATCCGCCAGGACTTGCTTGAAGGCATGCCTTCTAGCGTTTTTGATCGGGTTGCGCTCGCCGGATTTATTCGGCTTGTCATAAATAGCGTCGAATCCAAGCCGCTTGAGCACCCGCACACTGGCCCGTCCCCCTGTCAACTGTTCGGCCGCGGGCAGTGTTCCGGTAAGGTCTTCGAAAGCAAAGCGGAGTATCAGCTTTGCCGGGAGTCGCTTCCCATCAGCCAGAAGGAACGCGCTTCGCGCACGGTGGTGCTTTGGTTCCTCGGCCACATACCGTTCAATGGCTCGCCGAATGTTATCTTGGGTTAGCTTCCGCTCATCAAACATCTCGCTTTGTTTTACCAATGGACATTGATTACGCCCATCCTGACCGACGGAATACCTAGCTGTACCTCCTGAACAGCACCAGTCGCCTCTTGGCCGTCGTGAAAAGCAGTCCACGGAGTAGCAGTCTCACCCTTCTTGCCCTTATTCCACACAGACAACACCCAACGCTTGTTAGCCGACAGTGCAGCACGTTTCTTTTTCATCTCGTGTCGTCTCATGTAGTCATGGATGGGGTTAAGGACGATTGCCACGCCGGCATTGTCTAGCTTCCCAAGAAAGCCAAATTCATCAGTCACTCCTCCGTCGCGCATCCTGATTGTCACGATATTTGTCTCACCGCATAAAATGACAAAGCAGCTTCCGATTCTGCGTTGTTCAAATTCATCAATAAACGATTGCTTGCCTTTGTGCGAGTCAACGGACCTGGCAAAACGCTGGTAAAAAGTCCGAGGCTTGCTCTGCCCTTTGCTCCAAACAAGGCTCCGACAATCGCTTTTCGATTCGATCTGACATGACTCTAAAATAACAGTTTGTAGCGATCGCGTCGTGCCGAAAACATTATCGTGGGATGCATCTCGCTCGGTGTGATCGTAGCTCCACATGGAGTAAAGTATCGTATCAACGTCATGCTTCTCGCATTGCGAAAGAACAGCTGGCAATTTGGAAGCATAATCCAACACTTCGTGACTGTTGCGGGACACTAGAGCTATGTTTAAGTGGGTTCATCTAAACGTTTCCAGGTTCCAACTTGCGGTAATGAGCCTTCGTAGATCGGCCCTTCTGTTTCCATTTGATCTTCATGTTACAATCGTGCCCGAGGCTGACAGGGTTGCCTGAATAGGAAAAGCGAAAATCACATAGCCACATATGCACACCAGCTGGGTTCAGGGATCACGAGCCCGTCTCGACTTCTGTTGCCAGCTTCGAGCGTATTGGCTCTCCGGGATTGAGCTTCGCGCCAAAACCACCCCTGCCTTCCGCTTTGCTTGGCGCGCACGATGGTCAGTGGGTAATGAAGCTGAACGACGGTCCATTTCGCTCCATACGATCGAATAGTCCGACGTCAATTGATTCGGTGCTGAATGTTTTCGCTATAAACCAGTGATTTAGCGGGATGAGAGTTTCGGGCGCTGCAGCACGATACGCAGCAAGCTCGTTGACAATGAAATCACCGGCCGGCAAAGATGTCTCAAATTCCTGTGATCGGAAGACTGGATTCTCTCCCATCAACTTTACCGCCAGCACCCTGGCTTTTTGACGGGTCGGTCGCACCTCTCGAGGAACGATGAATTCTAGACTGCGAAACATCTCCCTAAGTTGACCAATGATGTCCGGAAGCGTTATGGCCGCGACTTCCAGGAAAACCTTCTCGTCATAAGGTGGATGGTGCACCCGGTTTCTAGCAGTAACCAATGTCCCTAGTTGCTCTGTGAGCTTATCTCGGAAATGACCGACGAAGCCGCCGAATAGAAGAAGATGCGACGACAACGATTCGGTTTGGACGATTTTGTTGAAATCTCGGCTAATTCCGAGCAACGAGCCATCGGATGCCGGCTTTTTGTGCAGTTCAGCGACTAGCTTTTGGATGCTCGCCGGCAAAATTCCTTGATGCTGCAGTTCTTCAAGCGGAAGAAGGAGCAGCACCTTGCACAGAATATTGAGAACCATCTGCGCGTTGCGCATCCGTTGGGCGCGATCCGCTGTCCCGATAAACTGCGCGTAAGGATACTCGATGAAGAAGGGAAGCGGTCGAATGAGTGACTCCACCTGCAACAGCATCCCCTTATGAAGGCTTTTAACCATCTCCCCTCGTCTGGCGAACAGCTCCGGCGCAACGTGTAGCGGCTCGCGGCCGTAAGAAAGCGCCGTCACCTCGTCGATGTATGTCCGGCGTGCGTTTCTGAACGCGATAGAATGGTGAATCTGGAGGAAGCGACTTTGTGGTGCAGAGATTTCCTTGGTCCTGAGCCAGTCCTTCCACGATTTAGCTTCCGCCAGCTCCTTTCGAATGTTTTGCGCGTCCAAGCCGTGCCTCAGCACATCGAGAAGAAATAGCATAGAGACCTCATCTGTCAGGCGCAGAACAAGGCCAAAGCCAGAACATGATCGCCAACCCTTGAAAGCCGCTGCGGCCGCCGGATATGTGCGGCCCGTGGCGGCAAGGATCAAAACATCCTTAGGATCGCAGTCCATGAGACGGGTATCTTTGGGATCTAACGCCTTCCAGTCAGAATACCAACTGTTGTCGTCGTGGTCTTTTTCTTTTCCTTCAAGCGCATTCACAGTGTGAGCCCTGACATTTGTGTTTGGGAACAATTCACTGACATCCGACCAAGCGACCAGGCGTAGCTGCTCATGAACCCAAACAGGAAAGTAAATGTCGCGGACTAAAAGATTCATGCGGATTGGTTCAAAAACAGCGCCTTGAACCGGGGGCGAATGAGGATGCAGAAACGCCTCTGCCGCCTCTTGAAATTCCATGAACGATTCGATTTTACTTTGCGCGTATAGCGTTTGTTCCCGGTCAGGCGCATCTTCTCGCTGGATTTTGAGTGTGCCGTTTTGATTGACGTCAAATCCCAGTGTCCCAGGAGCCCACCAAAGCTCCCATGGTTTCGAGTAAGTGAAGCAAGGAATTTTCGCCTCGTCGTTATCGAACTCCACATAGAAAGACTTAGATTCAACAAAATCCTTAGATTGGCGCAGAAAGGCATCTATAAGGGGTAGACTGGAGTACTCCGTGAGGGCGGGAGCTGTCGGCAGCTGGCTCGGTATCGACTTCAGGTCAAACATTCGCTCTGACTATCATGTAGTCGCATTTCACGAGTGACCCGCATCACAACCCGCTCCAAAATACTGGCGTCCACCCACTTTGTCGGCCTCCATTCTCTCTACGTTTCATCTTAGCTTTTCAACCATGGCGCCGGATCTTGACTGATTGGTGAGTGCAGAGCAAGGCGAGAATTGTCCGTGCCAGGGGAACGCGGGATAATCGCCCTCTGCGATCCGAGGCCAGCCCTCCTGCAGTTGGGGAAGCGGATCTCCTCGATACGCTGCTCAAAGGTCTGCCCTACTTTCTCAGTCTCGGTCCACTCTACTGGGGCACCTTCGCGATGCAGATCGTCTTGCTCGTGATTGCCGCCTTCACGAAGTTGCCCCGCTTCCATGCCGCCTTTGCCGTTTACTTTCTCGCCTTCACCGCGGTGATGCTCGGGAGCAATCTCCTGCGGCTAACCTAATTCACTCCTGCGAGTCACTAGCCTCTTCTGTCAGGAACAGGCTCCCGAATCATCGCTGGCGCCGTCTGGGCGCACGGAACTTGCTTTATGGAAATTATAATCGGTGTCCGCAGTCCGTTGTCCGCCATGACCTTTATACCTTTCCAGCACACCCTCCGTTTCCTCCTGGCCGCGCTCGCCCCGACCTTTTTTTCCCTGACTGCCCACGGCTTTGCCTTGGAAAACGTCTCCTGGCCCGATGGCACCGTCGTCACCTTGCAGATGAGTCTAGGATCGCTCTCCCAAACACTCCAGGATGGCAGCTCTTCCTGGAATTTCGCAGCCCTTCCTGCGACAGATCAGTGGAACGCGCGCATGGCTCGGATCCAGTTTGCCACCGTCTTAAATTCCTCCGCGCCGCTTTCTTCCGGTGACGAGGTTAACTCGGTGGCCTTCTCGTCGACGGTCTTCGGGGATGCGTTTGGCTCCGGAGTTTTGGCAGTGACTTATTACTGGACGCAAAGCGGCGGCGTCCTCACCGAGGCGGATGTTCTCTTTAATACCGCGCAAACTTTCGACTCGTACCGTGGCGATTTGCAGTTCGACTCCCAAGGCCGCGCGATCGCTGATATCCGGCGCGTCTTTCTGCACGAGCTCGGCCACGCGCTAGGCCTGAATCATCCGGACGAGGCTCATCAGCAGGTCGACGCGATCATGAATTCCCTGGTCAGTGACGCCTATCTGCTTACGCCAGATGACATCGCTGGAATTCATTCTCTTTACGGCGCTCCGGATGGTTCGGGCACGCCGACGCCGACACCTGCCCCGACGCCCGTTCCGAACGTGCCGAGCCGTTTGGTTAACCTCTCCACACGCTCGCAAGTAGGCACCGGCGATAATGTCCTGATCGGCGGCTTCATCATCCAGGGAGATAAGCGCAAAAAGGTGCTCCTCCGCGGCCTCGGACCGTCGCTCGGTGCGAGTGGGGTGCAGGGCGCACTGCAGGATCCTAGGATGACCTTGTTCGACGCCTCCGGAGTAGTTTTGGAAACGAATGACAACTGGCAGGAAAGTCCTGAGATCGCCGACATCAAGGCGAGCACGATTCCGCCGACAGATCGGCGGGAATCGGCGATCGTGGCGCAGCTCGACCCGGGCAACTATACCGTAATCGTCGAGGGCGTGAACAACACCACCGGTATCGGTTTGGTGGAAAATTACACTCTCGATACCTACAGCGGCTCGCGCGCCGCCAACATCTCCACGCGCGGTCACGTTGGCAGCGGAGACGACGCGCTCATCGGCGGCTTCATTATCCGCGGCAACACGACCAAGCAGGTGCTCGTGCGCGCGCTCGGACCCTCGTTAGGCGCAAGCACCAGCTCCGGCGTCCTGGCGAACCCGCTCGTCGAGCTGCGCGACGGCGACGGCCAGCTTGTTGCCACGAATGACAATTGGCAAAGCGGCTCGCAGGAGGCCGAGATCCGCGCCAGCGGCATTCCGCCAGCCGACCCGCGGGAGTCGGCGCTCATCACCACGCTCGGTCCTGGTGACTACACCGCCCTTGTTCGCGGAGCCGACGGCGGTGAAGGAATCGGTCTGGTTGAAATCTACGACGTCGATCAATAACCAAACCCAAAATTGAAAATGAATATTCAACGGTTAAACTCAACCAGCATGAATGCACTCTCCGTTCCCGCCCCGAAACAGCGGCTCGCCCTTCTCCTGCTTCCGCTCATCGCGGTCGCCGTAAACGCGCGGGCAACCACGGTGATCCCGCCCGATTTCGACCATCTCGTCAGCCGTGCGCAGGTTATTTTCGAAGGCGACGTAACCGCCCTGCAATCGCAGTGGATCGGCGAAGGAGCCGAGCATCGCATCGTCACTTTCGTAACATTCAAGGTGGATGACAGCCTTAAGGGCGACGCCGGCACGAGCTACACGATTCGCATGTTAGGCGGCACGGTGGATGGGCGAACGATGAGCGTGACCGATGCCCCGAAGTTCCAAGTCGGCGATCACGATTTGCTCTTTGTCGAAAATAACGGCAGCCAGTTCATCCCGATCGTTGGTATTCAGCATGGCCAGTTTCGGATTCAAAAAGATCAGTCGGGCGCGGAAACCATTTTGACTGGTGAGAATGAGCCGCTCGCCGACGTCGACCAGCTCGGGGCGAACAAGGTGGGCGTCGCCCAAGGCCGGCGCGCCCTTTCGCTGAGTGATTTCAAGACGGCCGTGCGCGATCGGGTGAGCGAGCAGAAAGCGCACGCGAATACGCCGTAGCGGCGTTTCAAACTGGACGCGCAGACTCGCCACGGCGTAGCCCGTCCACGGCGGAGGCGGGAGCGCGTCCCTCCGGAGGGACATGCTCTCGCATGTCCAGGATCAACTGCGCCGCCGCCTTCGTTAGGCGCGCCGCCAAAAAAAGAAAACCGGCAGTCCGCTGAGCACGATCGCGCAGCCGATCCCGCACGTGGCCGGCGCGAGGATCGCCAGATCGACGATCAGCAGCGTCGCCAGAGCGATCGCGAGCAGCGGCACGGCCGGATAGCCCCAGGCTCGATACGGACGCAGGATTTCCGGCTGCTTTCGGCGCAACACCAGAACGGCCGCGACCAGCAGGACATAGAACACGAGATCAGCCGCCACGATGTATTCGAGCAGTTGCGTATAGACGTTTCCGTAACGAGTGACCCCGGTCGCCGCGTCCACGCTCATCGTCCGTGGAAGCGTGAGAAGCGCCGCCCAAATCCCTTGCGCGAGCAGTGCCGCCGCCGGCACGTGGCGGTCGTTCGTGCGCGCGATCGCGCGAAAAAACAAGTGGTCGCGCGCCATCGCGTAATAGACGCGCGCCCCGGCGAGGATGAGCCCGTTGTTGCAGCCAAACGTCGAGATGAGAATGGCCGTCGCCATCGCGCTCGCTCCCGGCGGACCGAGCACCGCCCTCAGCGCCGCGACGGCCACCCGGTTCTGCGGCGCATGAGCGATTTCGCCTAACGATAAGGTGGCGACGTAAGCGAGATTGGCCAGCAGATAGAGCGCCACCACCAGGCCGCAACCGGCGAGCAGCGCGCGCGGCAAGGTGCGCCCGGGATCGCGAATTTCGCTTCCGGTAAAGGTGACGTTCGTCCAGGCGGTTTGGGCGAAGAGAGGGCCGACCATGGCTTTGCCGAAAATCACGACGAGCGCGAGTATTCCCGCCATCGTTAGGCCAGGTTGCGCGATTTGTGGAGACCAGCCGTTCGCCCAGGGGTTCCACCAAATCGAACTCCGCGCCGCGCAGGCCGCTTTCCAGCCTAACGACAGCCCGAGAACGATCAAGGCGATAAGCGCGGCGGTCTTGGCAAAGGTAAACGTGTTTTGCACCAGCCTGCCAATTTCCAAACCGCGGGTGTTGAGCCAGGTGAGGAAGAGGATCAAGACGACGGCGACGAGCTGTTCCGTCGATAAGCTGAGCGCATAGGAGCCGAACAGATGAATTGGCCTAACGAGATAGTTTTCCGTCGCGATCGCGGGCAGAAACACCCCGGCGAACTTCGCGAAGGCAATCGCCACCGCCGCGATCGTCCCCGTTTGGATGACGAGAAAAAGCGTCCAGCCGAAAAGAAAACCGATCGCCGGACCGTAGGCCTGACGGAGGAAAACATATTGCCCGCCGGCGCGCGGCATCATCGCGGCCAGCTCCGCGCAGCAGAGCGCGCCGGTGATGGTCAAGATGCCTGCCATCAGCCAGGCGAGGAGCAGCCATCCGGGGGCGCCGAGCAGCCGGGTCGATTCCGCCGAGGTGATGAAGATACCCGAGCCGATCATCGAGCCGATCACGATCATGGTCGCGTCGAGCAGACCGAGGCCGCGTTCCAGCTTATCGTTAGGCGGTTCCATGGGTTTTTGTTGGAAGTCAGGCTTCCAGCCTGACTCGGACGGCGACCATCCTGGTCCCTGCATCTTTCGCGGAATCGTCAGGCTGGAAGCCTGACGGCCGAGTCGGGCAAGACGCCTGACTTCCGTGCGCGCTCTCTTTCGGGTGCATAGTTGTCCTTTGTTCTACGAGATGGGCGCGGCGATCGCGATCCCGGCGGCAGCCAAATGAGCGCGCAGTTTCGTAGCGAAGGCTACGGCGTCCGGCGTGTCGCCATGCACGCAAATCGTCTCCGCCGCTATCGCGATGTCGCTCCCATCCACGGCGCGCACGAATCCTTCCCGCAACATCCGGAGCACGCGTGCCGCGGCTTCCTCCGCATCGAGCAGGAGCGCTTCCGGCTGCGTACGCGGGACGAGGGAGCCATCGGGTTCATAATTGCGATCCGCAAAAACTTCCCGGGCAACGCGCAATCCAATCGCCTCGCCCGCTCGCGCAAGCGCGCTCCTGCCCGGCGCGAAAAGAATGAGGGAGCGATCCACGGCTAGAATCGCGTGTGCCACCGCGTCCGCCAAGGCCGGGTCGCGCGCCGCCATGTTGTAGAGCGCGCCGTGCGGTTTCACGTGGTTTGGCCGCAGGCCGAGCGAACTGGCGATGGCCTGGAACGCGCCGATCTGATAGACGACGAGCGCAAAGATTCCTTTGGGTGTGACGGGTAATTCGGTGCGTCCAAAATTCTTGCGATCATCGAGACTCGGATGCGCGCCAACGGCAACGCCCGCATCCTGGGCGGCCAAAATCGAGGCGCTCATCGAGGAGGGATTGCCCGCGTGAAATCCGCAGGCGATGCTCGCGGAACTGACGAGGCCAAGCAGCTCTCGCTCACCGCTCGTGCCTTCGCCGAGATCAGCGTTGATATCGATCTGCAGTTTCACGAAGAGCGGAGCTGAAGGCCGGCGCGAAAGCGCGCCAGATCTGCTGCGCGCGCGCTGAAGAGTTCCTCTGCGTCCCGCAGGCTGACGGCCTGGAAACGGACGCTGTCGTTAGGCCGGAGCTGCGCCGCGAGCGGAAGATCGACCGTGATCACATGGGCAATCTTGGGATAGCCGCCAATCGTTTGGCAATCTCCAAGGAGCAGGATTGGCTGCCCTTCGTTCGCCACTTGGATTGTTCCCGGCACGACCGCCTCCGAAAGCATCTCCGCCTGGGTTTTTCGAGGCAGCGCCGCACCCTTGAGGCGCGCGCCCATGCGGTCGGCCTCCGCGGTGACGACGTAAGATTTGTCAAGAAATGCCGCCTTAGCCGCGACCGTGAAATCCTCCCATTCAGATCCACGAACCACTCGTAAAGCTGGATGCCGGGAGGCGGTTCGCGCCCATTCGGCGGGCGCTCCCCATGAAGCGATGCGTCCGGTGAAATCCGGGTGGCTAAGCGGTTGTCCGAGCGGCAGCTCGTCGCCGTCGCGCAAGGCACGACCGTCCAGGCCGCCGAAGCGGCCCCGTAAATCGGTCGCGCGGCTCCCGAGCACGAGCGGCAGGTCGATCCCGCCGGAGATCGCGATCCACCCCCGGGAACCCTGGCGCGGGGCGCGCAGCTGCAACTCTTCGTTAGGCGCAATCCGGATCGGCCGGCCTAACGAATCGTGGACGCCGGCCCCGCAGCAGGCGACGATCCGTTCGTCGGCAAAATCCAGCCTAACGGGACCGGAGGTAACTTCCAGCAACGCGCTTTCTTCAGCATTGCCCACGAGCAAATTCGCGATGCGCGCCGCGTGTAAATCAAGCGCGCCGCCGGGGCCAATTCCGGCCCGGCGGTGCTGCGGGCGGCCGAGGTCTTGCACCGTCGTGAAGGGACCGGCCCGAAGCACAGTTATTTTCCCCATGACGCGAACTCCGCCCGCGTGATCGCGACGAAGCGGACGTGGTCGCCTGCTTGTAAGAGTGCGGCAGGCTCGCGCGCGGCGTCGAAGAGCCGTAGCGGGGTGCGGCCAATAATGTTCCAGCCGCCCGGTGAAGAGAGCGGGTAAATTCCGGTTTGGGCGCCGCCAATCGCGACCGAGCCCGGCGGCACCGCGATTCGGGGCACGGCTCGGCGCGGAGTGTTGAGCGCTTTCGGCAGCCCGCTGAGATAAGGAAAACCGGGGCTGAAGCCGACGCAGCGAACTTGATAAGCAGCCCCGGCGTGCCGCAGCGCAATCTCGTTAGGCGACAACTGCGACTGTTGCGCGACGACCGCGAGGTCAAAGCCGTACTCCGGTTCATAGCAAACCGGCACTTCCATGACCCGTCGCCCGGGTACGCTTCCTCCGGCCGCCTTTTCGCGAAGGGTTTCCCGGATTTCGGCGGCACCATTGGCACGTTCGCGGGGCGAGGTGAAGAAAACTCCGACGCTGGCAAACGCGGGTGCGATGTCGACGACTCCCGGAATTTTAGCTGCCTCCAGTCGTTGCGCGGTGTCGACGACTTCGCCTAACGAATCACCCACCCGCACGAGGAGCGCCGAATCACCCAGCGGAGTAGTTTCAAAGGGCACGCACGAGTCTGCTTTCGGACTGGCGTTTTGAAAAGCCCCGGAGGGACTTGCTTCCGCAAGTCCAGTTTCTGGCTCGGCCTAACGAGAGCATGAAAAGGCCTCCGCAATAGCAAACTGGACATGCGGAAGCATGTCCCTCCGGGCGACGTGCCGAAGCACGTCCCTCAGAAACTGAAGGTCAGACCGGCCACGATGTTGTGGGTGAGCGGCGTCACCTCGATCGAGCCGTTGGGAATGTCGAGCGAGTCAAGATTCGCATAGGTGAATTTGTACTCGAAGAGCAAACCCCAATGCTTTGTCAGGTTCACATTCACCCCCGCGAGACCTTGCACCCCCGGGCCATGGAACTGGTATTCCTCGTGAAAATTTCCGTTCACTTCCGACTCGACGTGCGGGATCGCGGCGCCGAGGCCGAGACCCACATATGGCTGCAAATGCCCGAGAAAATCTTCGCCCCGATTCCCCAGCTGCCAGCGATAAACGACGTCGGCCAAAGCGTAGTTGAGGCCGTGCGAAATGCTGAATTGCTGGAGTGTGTCGTCGATCGGCTCGTTGTCATCGACGCCGATTCCGTTGCGCTGGCCGGTGACGTGCACGGTGTCGCCGGTCTGAGCGTAAAGTTTAATGTGGAAAAATTCCGCGCCGAATCCCCAGTGCGCGTCCTGCGAGGGAAACCAAAGCAAGCGCGCGCCATAGAAGGGCGGCGTCTCGAAGTCGCGTCCCTCGAAGGAGACGTCGTGAAAGGTGAGATCGGTGCCGCCGCTCTGGTGCAGATCGAGGTCGCTGTTCTGAGAGAGCGCGACCCCGGTGAAGATGGAAAGATCGAATTCAGCGCGGGCGCTCGGGACAAACCCGGCGCATGCGAGAAGAAGCAAGCCGAGGACGAGGCGTGCTGTTGTCATAGCGAGTAACGGATCATCAGCGAGCAACGTCTTGACCCATGATTCTGTCAATCGCCTCCCTACGACGGCTCAGCGCGGCAGCGGTTTCTCGGTATTGGCGAGCGCGTAGGCGAGGACCGCGTTGATCGCCGCCGTCTCCGCCAGCTGGCGCGGATCGATCTTGTCGAGGGTGTCGGCGGCCGTGTGGTGATAGTTGAAATAATAACGGCTGTCCTGGATCGGACTGAAATTCGGGACGCCCAGCTTTCTCAGCGGATCGATGTCCGTGCCGGCTTCCTCTTTCGCGGCGAGTAAACCCGCCCCTGATTTCTCGAGGACTTTCGCGACCGGTTCGAGGAACGCTTTCAGCTCCGGCTTGCCCACGAAATTGATCCCGAGCGGATGATCGGCGCCGCCGTCGGTCTCGATTGCAGCATATTGGTTCGCCACGTCGCCCGCGTGGTCGTGGGCGTAGGTCTTGCCGCCGTGGGTGCCATTCTCCTCGTTCATCCAGGCGATGACGCGAATCGTACGGCGCGGATGGAGACCGAGTTGCCTAACGAGATTAGCTGTCTGCATCGCGACCGCGACGCCGGCGCCATCGTCGATCGCGCCCGTCCCCAAATCCCAGGAATCAAGGTGACCGGAAACGATCACGACCTCCTCCGGGTGCTCGCTTCCTTTCAAGTCGGCGACGACGTTGGCGCTCGGCGCGTCGGGTAACTGCTGCGGCGTGAGCACGAGATGCATTTGCACTGCGCCTTGCGGGGCGAGCGCCGCGATCAGGCTGGCATCTTCTTCCGTGACGGCGGCGGCCGGGATTTTCGGCGCGTCCGCGGCGTATTTCGTCGCGCCGGTGTGCGGGAGGCGATAAGCGGCGCCGCCGACCGAACGGATGAGAGCAGCCGCGGCGCCGAGCCGGGCGGCCGCGCTCGGGCCGTCGCTGCGATAGACGACCGCTTGTCCATAAGCCGCGCCGCCGTGGTCTTCGGCCGCCATTTGTTTGTCGAAAGGATAATCAAAAAGGACAATTCTCCCCTGGACGTTATCTTTGCCTAACGACGTCAGCTCATCGAAATCGTGCACGACCACGACCTCCGCGGTGAGGCCCGCCGCCGGGGTCGCGACACTGCCGCCGAGCGCGGTCAGAACGATTTTCTGCGTCGTGTTCTCCGCCTGCCCGGGCCAGCGGACGAGCGCGGCGGTCTCCTCGCCACGCACCCAATGCGGGACCACGACTTTTTCGAGCTGCACTTCGAGGCCGAGCGTTTTCAGTTCGTCCGCGACATATCCGACCGCCTTCTGCGCCTGAGCGGAACCGCTCAGCCGTGGGCCGATGTTATTCGCAAGGTGTGCAACCTGACGCCAGGCGTAGTCGCTTGTTAGGGCAGCCTCTTGCAGTTGCTTCAGCTCTGCCATTGTTTGCGAAGAATACAGGTCCGGGGTGGCGGACGGGGAGGGCGAGGGCGATTCGAAGTTTTCGGGAAGACCGGGCGAAGGGGAGGGAGCGGCTGTGCCTAACGAGGCGCTAACTATGAGAAGGAGACCGCCAAAGGCACGGCGACGGAGAGAAAGTGACATGCCGCACCTTGCCGAGAAACCGCGCAATCTCAATCCTCCTGCGCCGCCTCGTGCGGTTGGACGTGTTGGTCGATCGCCTTCGTCCACGCTTCGATCTCCGCCGGCGTGAGGCCGGCGCGCGGCTCGAGGCGCGCGTCGCGCCAGCCGCCCGTGCTCACCTCCGTGAGATACTGCGCCCGCGAGAGCAGCGTGCCGCGGCAAAGTCGCGCGCCCGCGGGTTCGGCTTCCTCCGCGTAAAGGTGGCTGATCAGTTCCTCCAGGACGGACGCCGGAACACGCTCTTTTTCGCTCGGAAAAATAAATCCGAAGAGAATGAGGTGACTGAGCAGCACGCGCCAATCCGACCCGAAGCGCCGCAGCAAGCGATCCCCAGTCCATCTCCGCGGCGCAGTGCAAGAGGAGATGGGCTACGTCGGCGCCGTCGAAGCGCTCACGCTCCATAATATAAGCCTTCATCCAGAGCATCTCCTCAGGCGGACAAAGGCCCGTCTCCATTCCCAGGACATCCTTCGCCGGCGCACGCTGGAACCAGAGCTCATCCACTGCGCAGAGACCGTTGCCGGCGCGAAAGATGATGTCGATCGTATCCTCGCTCCCGAAGACCTTTCCAAGCCAGTGGGGAAAGGTTTTTTCCGCCCGGTAGCCAGTTTGCCGACAGGCGTCGAGGGCGCGATCGATGTCCCTCGGCCTAACGAACAGATCGAAATCTTTGGTGTGCCGCGCGATGCCCGTGTAGAGGCAGAAGGCGTAAGCGCCGCCGAGCAGGAACGGCACCTCCGCCTCCCGCAACACTTCCATGCTGCGGCGGTAAAATCGTTTGCTTCGGAATCCGATTCTGGCATGCGCTGACTTTCGTGAAACGCAGCGCCTTCGCCTGCTGCGTGCATCGGAAAACAACCGATCCGCCTGAACCAGCCGTTTCTATTTGAGATGGCAAAACTTCGGATCGCCGCGGTCGCCGATCTCCACTACGGAAAACATTCGCGCGGCGCGTTGCATGATGGTATCGGCGAAATCTCCGAGCAGGTGGACGTCCTCCTGCTCTGCGGCGACCTGACCGATTACGGCCTCGCGGAAGAAGCCGCCGAGTTGGTCGCCGACCTGCGTTCGGCCGTGCGCGTGCCGATGATCGGCGTGCTCGGGAATCACGATTTCGAATCGGGCCAGCCGGAACTGGTGCGGAAAGTTCTGGAGAACGCCGGCGTAACAATGCTCGATGGCGAAGCGATCGAGATTGGCGGCGTCGGTTTTGCCGGCGTCTGCGGCTTCGGCGGCGGCTTCGGCCGACGAATGTTGAACGCCTGGGGCGAACCGCTCATCAAGCAGTTCGTACAGGAAGCGCTCGACCAGGCCGTGCGGCTCGAGCAGGCGTTAGGCAGATTGCAGACCGAGCGGCGGCTCGCGGTGCTGCATTATTCGCCCATCCGCGCCACCGTCGTGGGCGAAGACCCGGAAATTTTTCCTTTCATGGGATCGAGCCGGCTGGAAGAACCGATCAATGGGTTTCGAGTCAACGCCGTTTTCCACGGTCACGCCCACAACGGGGCGAGTGAGGGCGCAACGAGCAGCGGCATTCCGGTTTACAACGTCTCGCTGCCCTTGTTGCAAAAGGCAGGCAGGCCGTTTCGCATCATCGAGCTCTGAGTGGCGACACGCGCATATTCGCGTTTATCTTGCGAGCATTCCGCGACGTATGCCTAACGAAACCCTCGTCTCGCTCGATCTTCCCGGCCTAACGAAATTGCGCAGCGGCAAGGTGCGCGAAGTTTTCGATCTCGGCGAAACCCTGCTCTTCGTGGCGACCGATCGCCTTTCGGCTTTCGACGTCATCCTGCCCGACCCGATTCCGGATAAAGGTGCGGTTCTCAATCAAATCTCTGCTTTCTGGTTCCAGCGATTTCGATCTACGCCCAATCATTTCATCACCGCGGAGTTCGAAAAATTTCCGGAGCAACTGCAATCATTTCGTGAACAGCTCGCCGGCCGCTCGATGATCGTGCGCAAAACCAAACCGCTGCCGGTCGAATGCGTCGTGCGCGGCTATCTGGCCGGCTCGGGCTGGAAAGATTACCAGGCGACGGGCGAAGTCTGCGGGCACAAACTTCCACCCGGTCTCCAACTCGCCTCCGAGCTGCCCGAGCCGATCTTCACTCCATCAACCAAGAATGATGCCGGGCACGACCTGAACATCGATTGGACGCAATGCTGGGAGATGATCGGTGCGGACGTTGCGGAGCGGGTGCGGGAGTTGAGCCTGCAAATTTATCGCGCTGGCAAGGAACACGCGGCCAGCTGCGGGATTATTGTCGCGGATACAAAATTCGAATTCGGCATCGCTGGTCGAGACTTGCTCCTGATCGACGAATGCCTCACTCCCGATTCCTCCCGCTTCTGGCCGGATGATACTTACGCTCCCGGCCGCAGCCCGAAGAGCTACGACAAGCAATTCGTGCGCGACTATCTTGAGACGCTCGACTGGGACAAGACATCGCCCGGGCCAGGGCTGCCCCGTGAAGTGATCGAAAAGACTTCCGGCAAATATCGCGAAGCGTTCCGTCGCCTAACGAATGAAGAACTCGCCGGAGAAAGAGGCGGGCGTTAGCCTGGTCGCCTAAGACATGCCTGCGGTCCGGCCCAACATCCTGTTTATCATGACCGACCAGCAGCGGTTCGATACGATCGCCGCGCTCGGGAATCCCCATGTTTACACGCCAAATCTGGATCGGCTGGTAAGGCGTGGCCTGACCTTCTCTCGCGCCTACGCGAGTTGCCCGGTGTGTGTGGCCGCTCGCTACACAATTCGAACGGGTTGTGAGCCGCCGACGACGCGTGTCTTTAGTAACACCCGACCGAAACCGGTTGCCGGCCAGGCGACGCAAATGGAGGAACGCTGCGGTCCGTATCTGGGCCGCGTGATGTCCGGCCTGGGGTATAGAACATTTGGCATTGGAAAATTTCACACTGCTCCCTGGGATGAAGATCTTGGCTACGAAACATTCTTACGCAGCGAGGAGACCTATAACTATATGACGCGCCAGGGAGACGGTTACGCCGCATGGCTCGGGCGGGAACATCCGGAGTTTAATTTCGTTGAGCAACTCTTGGGAGAGCG
Source organism: Chthoniobacterales bacterium (assembly GCA_013815325.1). Classification (GTDB taxonomy): domain Bacteria; phylum Verrucomicrobiota; class Verrucomicrobiia; order Chthoniobacterales; family UBA10450; genus Palsa-1392. Next base: position 15,750 of record JACDGM010000017.1, on the reverse strand, counting down.
GACGGAGATGTATTACATGCCGCAAAGAAGTCCCTTACCGGCAGAACTTGGAGTTGAGTCATGGGCGGCGGATCGCGCGATCGAGCAGATCGGCAACCGTGAAGACGGCCGCCCCTACTTTGGTTTTGTTTCTTTCATCGGGCCGCATCCGCCGCTCGCGCCTCCCATCCCCTTTAATCGGATGTACGATCCAGACCGCATGCCGGATCCAGTTCTGGGGGAGGTCGAGCAGGATAACCTTGATGAAGAGATTCCATACATGCGCTACGCGATTTGGGCAGACGCAATTAACGCCTCTTTGGCGCGAATCGTGAAAGCTCGATACTACGGCGAGATCTCCTATATAGATTCCTGCCTCGGAAGAATACTCGATGGCGTCGAAGCCAGCGCCGGTGCCGAGAATACCTTAATCTGTTTTTTCTCCGATCATGGAGATCTTCTGGGTGACCATCACGGCTGGCAAAAGCAGAATTTTTTCGAAGGATCATGTCGCATTCCGTTTCTTCTTAGCTGGCCGGCCCAACTGCCGACGAATGCACGACGAAGCGAACTGGTTAGCCTGGCCGATCTCTTTGGAATCGCCACTCGTGCCGGAGGGGCTGGCGAACTTCGCGACGGAGTAGATGTGTTAGGACTCACACGAGGCGAAGCCTCGCCGCGCCCTTGTCTGGTGGGAATGGCGGAACCGCCCGGTTCAGAGTTTTTCAAAGTGATGGTCGTGGAGGATGAATGGAAATACATCTTCATGGCGAATGGCCGGCGAGAGCAGCTCTTTGATCTGCAGACCGATCCTAACGAACTCAAGAATTGCGCGGCCGATAGGTCCGACATCAGAAGGAGCCTTTATGCCGTGGCGGTCGCGCGATGCGGGGTCATTGGCGCGAGCGATGCCTTGGAAGGCGACGATTTGCGTTCATTCCCTTACCATGAGAGACCCCGGAAAAGGATTTATCAGTTTGATCAATCTCGCGGGGTACAAGGTTTTCCGGAGGAGCCTCACCATGTGTTGAAACCCGCGCCTCGCGAGACTTACCACTCAGCTCTGTCTGTCGAGCCGATCGAGTCTCTTGGAATGGGATTGAGCCCGGGCGATTCTCACTACCGGGCATTTGTGGGTCCGCCCGACCGTTACGATCTGGTTGCCGCGATGACCTTTAATCTTCTCACGACCTTGGGTCTCCGGCAGAACCACTCACTCCTTGACTTGGGATGTGGCTCGCTCCGCGTGGGAAGAGTGCTGATACCTTATCTGAACCGGGGAAAATACTTCGGCCTTGAACCTAACGAATGGCTCGTGCAGGATGGTATCCGCAACGAAATTGGCGAGACTCTCTTGCGGATCAAGCGACCGCGATTCCTCTTCACCGATTCGCCGCTGAGGCTGCAAGAGGTGAGTAACGTTTTCGATTTTGCGATCGCGCAATCAATCTTTAGTCACTGTGGATTGGACTTGATCGCAGCCTGGCTAGGGGCCATCGCAAAAAAGCTTGCATCGACCGGTGCGTTGGTGGCGACATTTTTTTCCGGGGATAAGGACAGCACAAAGGCAGGTTGGACTTACCCCGGTTGCGTCACCTACAAACCCGATACTCTCGAACGTCTGGCGTCAGGAGCTGGCTTGCGCTTTGAGGTCCTGGATTGGCGGCACCCGCGGCAGACATGGGCACTCTTCGCCCCGCCCCAGTTTGATACGCTTTGGTTCCGGGACAAACCACTCACCTGGAACACGAGAATGGAGAGCCTCACTGACAAGGCATGAGCGAGGAGGGCGAAGCCGAAAGTGGAGATGGCAACGATTACGATCAGGACGGGTTGAGATTAGTGCATAACCATGAATTCAGGTAGAAATGCTTCCCGAGACTGTCCCAGTCGAGATAAGACATGATGGCGGAGCTAAAAAAGCCCCGATTGGGCGAGCGCTTCATTTCCCCCGAGGACTGGAAAAGAACCGCACCAATCTCGCGAACGGTTTCTACACCAATGGAAGCGACGAGGTCGGGGCAAACTTTTCCGACTGGAAAAACCTTTCACTGGTTGAGGAAACAATTCGGAAAGCTTGCCGCAAGTTTGGGCCGAGAAGATATCGTACCTGCATCTCGACATGAACTGTTCGACGCCGGAAGTAGCAGCCGCTAAGTTTTTCTGGGAACGCCTGGTGCCGGGTGCGCTATTACTCGATGACTATGCCTATCGCGCTTATCGCGCCCAGAAGGTGGCGATGGATCGATTCGCTGAGGCTAGAGCTAATAAGAGTCTTTCGCTTCCGACTGGGCAGGGTCTCCTGCTAAAACCAGCGCATCCGTGTTGAACGAGATGGCCGAGTCTTCGCAGCCCTCTCTCTTGGAACTTTGTCCGGCCTGCGGCCGTCGCGAATTCAGCTTCCAAAAAATATTGTGGCCGCAGCTCGTAGAGGAGTGGGATCTGGGCGCGGGCGAAGCCGATTACATCGATTTGCAACAAGGATTTCGCTGTGCGAACTGCAAAAACAACTTACGCTGCATGACTCTGGCGGCGGCGATCACGCGAGCATTCGGCTTTAATGGGAATCTTGAGGACTTCTGCCGCACCGATCCGAGAATTCGCGCCCTCCACGTGATTGAGGTGAATCCAGCCGGAACGCTTTCCCACTACCTCGAGCTTCTCCCTCGATACCAGCTGCACTGTTTTCCTCAGCTGGATCTTCAACAAATGAGTTTCGACGACTCTTCGATCGACGTGATCATTCACTCCGACACCCTGGAGCACGTTCCTAATTCAAGGGCAGCCTTGAAGGAGTCCCAGCGTGTTTTGAAGCCAGGCGGCCGCCTCTTTTATACCGTGCCGATTGTCGTCGGCCGAATGAGTCGCAGCCGGCGTGGTCTGCCGGCGAGCTATCACGGAAAACCCGGCTCCCCGCGCGCGGATTACGCCGTGCAAACGGAGTATGGAGCCGATTTTTGGTGCGAGATTTTCGAAGCGGGATTCCAGGAAGTGAGCCTAACGAGTTTAACGTTCCCTGCCTCAGTGGCGATCTCTGTCACCAAGATCTAAGGTTAGACGAATCAGGTCTGTCACCAGTGACTCCCTTACTTTGCGGCTGGCGCGTCGGTTCAGCCTATCAACTCGCCCACGAGTAATTTCTCTTCTTTGAGTTCCGCAACGGAAGCGTCGAGTTTTGAACGGCTGAAGTCATTGATCGGAAGGGCTTGCACGATTTCGCAGCGGTCGCCGGTCGAGCGGACGGGGAAAGAGCTGATCAAATCTTTCTCCACGCCGTAACTGCCATCGGAGCAGAGGGCGACGCTGAACCAATCGTCCCCGGCGGTTTCGTTCGTTAGGCTGCGGACGGTGTCGACGACCGCGCTCGCGGCCGAAGCGGCCGAGGAAAGACCGCGAGCCTTGATGATCGCGGCGCCGCGCTGTTGCACCGCGGGAATGAAGGTTTGCTTCAGCCAGTTCTCGTCACCGATCACCTGGTCAGCCGCCTTGCCGTTGATCTTCGCGTTGTAGAAATCGGGATATTGCGTCGCAGAATGATTGCCCCAAATCGTCATGTTCGTGACGCCGGTGACTTCGACGCCCGCCTTTTGCGCGAGTTGGGCTTTGGCACGGTTTTCGTCGAGGCGAGTCATGGCAAACCACCGCTCGCGCGGGATCGATTTAGCGTTGTTCATCGCGATCAGGCAATTGGTGTTGCAGGGGTTGCCGACGACGAGCACGCGCACATCGGGCGCGGCGTTTTTCTCGATCGCCTGCCCTTGCCCGATGAAAATTTTGCCGTTGATGCCTAACAAGTCGCCGCGCTCCATCCCGGCCTTGCGCGGGATGCTGCCGACGAGAAGCGCCCAGTTCACGTCGCGAAATCCTTCGTCGAGATCAGCGGTCGGGGTGATGCCTTTGAGGAGCGGGAAAGCGCAATCGTGAAGTTCCATAACCACGCCTTCGAGGGTGCCGAGCGCGGGCGGAATTTCGAGGAGCGACAAATGGATCGGCTGTTCCGGCCCAAACATGGATCCCGAGGCGATGCGAAAGAGGAGCGAGTAACCGATCTGGCCGGCCGCGCCGGTGACGGCAACTTTGATGGGTGAATTCATGTATTTCTTTAGCCACAGATGGCCACAGATGAAACACAGATTTTCAGAAACCGCGCCACCCGCGTCTTTCCCATCTGTGTTAATCGGTGTTCATTTGAAAGTCCGGCCGTTGCTTTGCATCCGTTACGGGTGGCTAAATTCGTCCCGTCTTTTCCAGCAACTGGCGCACGATCCGAAGTTGCCGATGGAGAGCGTGGCCGCGGCCGAGTTTTGATACCGTGGCATGCAAACGCCGGCTCCAATTCGATTTGGCCGCTGTCCCCGGGACGTTGAACCGATCCTTGCGTCCGAGCAGATCGGTAATCATGACGATGGCGATCCACGATTCGCTGCGAAAGAGGGCGTCAAAAATTGCCGGGTAAAAGTCCCGCGCGAAATCAGTCGACTCGTTAGGCTCGGAGAAGGCGGCGAACTCCGCGATCTTCACGACATCTTGCCGGGCTTGCTCTGAGGTCTCGGAGGTTTTCTCGAACGCCTCTTCCCAAAGGGCACGGATGGGTTTGTGATCATGTGTCGCAAAGGTGGCGACCGAGAGGCGTTCATAGTTACGCCCGGGAATCAAGCGCTGGTCGGGAGAACATTCCCATTGAGGAATTTTGAAGCCGGCGATGCCTAACGAGTGCAGGTTGGGCCGGACGTAATCCGGCACGGTGCCGAGATCCTCACCGACGACCTGCGTCGCGCCCGCTTCCTCAAGCACGATGCGCAGATATTCCTCGCCTTCACGCCGGTTCAGCTCGCAGTTTTCCGAGCTGCGGTCGTCGCGCGGCGCGAATTGCGGCTCGCGGCCGCCGGTCCGGGCGAGCATCTCCTCCCAGCTCAGCGGAAGGATTTCGGCGTTGCGCGCGGGCCGCCAAGGGAAAGCGTAAATGCGGTAGAACCCGAGGACGTGATCGATGCGGAAGAGATGGAAAATCTCTTTGACGCCGCGGACACGCTGGCGCCACCACCCGAAGTTGCGCATGCGCATTTCACTCCAGTGGTAAAGCGGGATGCCCCAGTTTTGGCCCCATTTCTGGGTGAAGGCGTCGTCCTTGAAGTACGGTTCGGGCGGCGCGCCGCCGGACCAATCGAGGGCGAAACTTTCCGGATGCGCGAAGACGTCCGCGCTGTAGTAGCTGACGCCAAACGGAATGTCGCCCATCAACGCCACGCCGCGCTCTGCGGCGAACGACTTGATCGCGCGCCATTGCTCGTGAGCGACCCATTGGACGTAGCGAAAGAACTCGCGCCGTTCTTCGAAAGCGCTGCGGGCGTCTTCGCCTAACGAGTGCAGCCATGCACGCGCCGCCGCGATGCTGGGCTGCGGCCACTCGTCCCACGTCTCGCGTTCGCCGTTTTGCTCCATCAGGACGCGAAAGAGAGCGTAGTCGTCAAGCCAGGCCTTTTCGGCGGCACAGAAGGCGCCAAAGCGTTCGTTAGGCGGGCGGCGGCGAAAGGAATCGAAGGCGCGCTCGAGGAGTTTTTTCTTGAGCGGCTTCACAATTTCGTAGTGAACAAAGCCCCGGCGCAAAGCCGGCAGATCGACCGCAAGGGTCACTTCGTCGAAAGCGTCTTGCGCCAGGTCTGCGGGCGAGCCAGGGGCGAGATGGAGAGTGGTGGGATCGATCGCGCGCGAGCTGATCGCGTTGTAGGGGCTATGGTCGCCTCCAGTTTCGTTGATCGGTAACAGTTGAATGAGTCGGAAGCCGAGGCCGCGCGACCACTCGATGAATTGCCGAAGAGCCTCGAGGTCGCCGATGCCGAGATCATTTTCGGTGCGGAGGGCGAAGAGGGGCGTGAGGACGCCGGCCATCTTTTCGTTAGGCGTAAGATTCACCGGAGAAGACCCCGTCGACAATCAGATCAGCATCGTAATCGCCAACGATGACTCCCTTATACTGAACTTGAATCCGTCTCTCGATCTCGGCCGAGACGCCGCTGCGCAACAACTCGACCTGCAGAGCTCGTTGGTAAACCCGCTCCAAAAAGCCGTAACCGAGCTGACGATGAACCTCGAACGCCGCACCGATAATCTTCTCCGTCGTTTCCTTGTAAAGGAACGGCTTGTCCTCTGACGACCCGAATTCAAGCATCGCTCATCTGTGTTTCATCTGTGTCCATCTGTGGCGAAACTCTTCAGCCGCGCCGCACGTTCCAGTCTTCGATCAGTTGCGCTGGGATTTCTTTGAGGAAACGCGAAGGACGTTGGAACATGTCGCCGTAGCCGGCGTTCAGGCGCATGTGCGGATAGGTGAGGTAGAGTTCGTCCTTCGCCCGCGTGATGGCGACGTAAAAGAGACGGCGCTCTTCTTCAATGGCATCGCGTGTCTCGAGCGAGCGCGAGCTCGGGAACATCCCGTCGGTCAACCAAATGACAAAAACGCTATGGAACTCCAGGCCTTTTGCCTGATGCACCGACGAAAGATTGACCGCTTCTTTTTCGCCCGCCTGATTCACCGCCGGCTCGGCGTCGACGTTGCTGATGAGCGCGAGCTGCGAGAGGAATTCGTGGATGTCTTTGAACTGACGCGCGAAGCCGGCGAGCTGGGTGAGGTCTTCCTTGCGCAGCTCGTAGTTGGCGAAGTTGGCTTTGGCGTAGTCGTCGTAAATCGCTTCGACGATCGACATGATCATTTCGGTCGGCTGTTTCGGTTCTCCATCGGGCGCGATTTCGTCGAGCGTGTGGGCCAGTTGTTCCCAGGATTTCTGTGCGCGCGCGCCGACCGAGAGCGGGCGCAATCTATCGCCCCAGGAAACGATGACCGCGTTCTGGTTGAGCGATTCTTCCCAGCCGCGCCAGAGGTTTTCCGCGCTCTTGCCGCCAATGCCGGGGAGCAGCCTGACCATTCGCCTGAAGGCGACTTCATCGCGCGGGTTGGCGACGAAGCGGACGAAGGCCGCGACGTCCTTGATGTGCGCCTGTTCGAAAAAGCGAATCCCGCTCGTGATCTGATACGGAATGCCGCGGCGCGAGAGCTCGAGCTGCAGCTCGACGGCGTGATAATGCGCGCGGTAGAGGACCGCGATTTCGTTCAGGTCGACGTTTTCATCGCGCAGTTCGAGGATGCGTTGGGCGACGAACTGCGCTTGCTCGCCGCCGTCGTTCAACGCCACCACCGCCGGCCTTGCCGAGTTCGTTAGGCGGGTCGCGCTCAGTTGCTTGCGGAATTGCTGCACGTTAGGCGCGATGGCGGCGTTGGCGACCTGCAGAATCTCCGGCACGCTCCGGTAGTTCAGCTCGATCTTGAAGACCTGTGCGTTCGGATAACGCCGCGGGAATGCGAGGATGTTTTGGAAGTTCGCGCCGCGCCAGGAATAGATTGATTGCGCGTCGTCGCCCACCACCATCACGTTCTGATGTTCGGCGGCGAGGAGGTCGATGAGGTCGGCCTGGATTTTATTCGTGTCCTGATATTCGTCCACGAGAATGAATTGGAATTGCCGCCGGTAGAACGCCGCAATCTCCTCGTGTTCCTTGAGCATGCGGAGGGTCTTCTCGAGGAGATCATCGAAGTCCATCGAGTTGGTCGATTTCTTGCGCCGCTCGTAGCGCGCGTGGACATCTTTGATCTGCTCGATGAGCGGGAGGAAATAAGGAAACTTTTCTGCGAGCAACTCCTCCATCGATCGCTCGGTGTTGACGACGAAACTGAAAATATCCGCGAGCACATCGCCCTTCGGAAAGCGGATTTCCTTGGGATCAATCCCTGCGCTGGCGACGACTGAGTTGAGCAAGTCTTTCTGGTCCTCGCGGTCCATGATGGTGAAGCCGCTTGAAAAACCGATTGCGCTGCCGTGCCGCCGGAGCATGCGGTTGCCGATGGAATGAAAGGTCCCGCCCCAGAGCCCACTGGCGTCGACCGGCAGGAGGTTGGCGACGCGGTCGAGCATCTGGCGCGCGGCTTTGTTCGTGAAAGTGAGGAGGAGGATGTTGCGCGGGTCGACGCCGTTCTCGAGCAGATAGGCGACGCGATAAGTGAGGGTGCGCGTCTTGCCCGAGCCGGCGCCGGCGATGACGAGGAGCGGCCCCGGCGCCGCGGTCACGGCGGCGTATTGCTGTTCATTGAGATCGGACGCGTAGTCGATGCTAATGGTCGCGGTGGAGGGGGCGCGCTGGAGCGTGTATTCGCGGGGCATCGGGGGTTTACGCTGGTGTGGCGATCAGCGCTCTTCAACGAAAAGTTTAACGGGGCGGTTGTTCTGGCCTAACGAATCGAGGCGTGGACGGTTTGCTCGCAGGCGCTTCGCTCGACGCGGTCGTAGCGCGGCATTCGTGCCTGCTAGGTCGCACTCGCGCCTCCTGGAGGGAGGCGTCTACAAGAGCGTTGTGCCTCGTTAGGCGGGCGTCCCTCTTAGAAAAAGAAGTCGGCCGAAGGAGTTGGCAAGCTTAGTGCTATGTCTGGTTATAGAAATTATAATGAGCACGAAAGTCTGTCTCGCAAAGTTCCTATGAAAATTCTCGACCGCGATCGTGTCGAATTCCTCGTCATCGACGACGACGCCGCCATCACGAAATTCCTCAGCGCTTATCTCAAGCAAAAGGGACATACCTGCGCCGCCTTGACGGAAGGTTTTCAGACCGCGGCCTGGCTCGAGATGCACGACTGTGAAGTGGTGGTCGTCGATCTGAACATGCCGAAGGTGGACGGAATTTCGCTCATCTCTTACATCCGTGAGGTCCGGCTGAATCTTCCGATCATCGTGTTCACCGGGGTCGGCTACGAAGAGGATAAAATGCACGGCGCGCTGCGGGCGGGAGCGAACGGCTACGTGAGCAAGAATCTGCCGGTGGAACAGCTTTACTGTGTGCTCTCGCGAGTGCTCGGGACCTGTCGCCAACGAGCGCGCCACGACGCCATCAGCCGGGTACGCCCGGCGCTGCTCGGCGCGGCTTAAGCCCGCTCAGCGCGGTCGCGCCTCCTGCAACAGTTCGCGCAAACCTTCGGGCGAGACAGTTTCCGCGCCGCTCGCTGAAGCGGTTTCCTGTTCGAGGTAATCGCCCGTGGCGACGACCAGTTGGAAGCGCTCGGCATATTTGCTCGCGAGTCGCTCGATGATGGAGTCCGCGGTCTGGCCGGAGCGCGAATAAAAAACCTGGATCTCGCCGGGCACCGCTTCGTGGGAAACAGCGGGGCCGCGGCCGTCAAAAACCACCACGACCCGAATGCCGGTCCAATCCTGGTAATCGCGCAGTTGCCGGACGAGCGCGTCGCGCGCCAGAGCGGTGCGGCGGGTATGGAGCAGGCGCAACTCCGGCCACGCGAAAATAATGCTGTGCCCGTCGACCAAAAGATATTGGGGTCGCACGCACCACGATAAAGTGGCTGGCGCGGAGGAAGCAACCGTCCCCTGCGGCGCTCTACGACGTCTTCTCGACCTTCTTGCGGGCGCGCGGTTTCGCCGCGGCGGCACGACGCGGGGTGGCGGCCGCTGCTGTCAGCCGTTGGCGTTCGAGATAGGCTTTGCGGCGCTTTCGTTTAACCGTGACCCGGTGTTGTTGACCCATGAGGCAGTTGCTATAGGCCGGGAGCGCGCCGGGCGCAATTTCAATTCATAACGGGTCCGTCCGAGGAAAATCGGACGTAAATGGGTGTTGCTATCAAAACACAATCAGGGCTAAAAAGGCTGCGATTCGCAAAATTGCTGCCGAATGAGCCAACGCCTTTGCTAGCATGCCGAAAGTACTAATCGGGATCTCCATGTTGCTGATGACGCTCTCCCTTGTCTTCGGCTTCTTGAATACGAGCAAAGTAAGATCTTTGCGCAACGAACTCGCGGCCACGACCTCGGCGCGCGACGTGGCAGAGAGAGGCCGGATGGCGAGCCAGAAAAAACTGAAAACGATTGAGACGGACCTTCTGGCGGCGACAAGCAACGCGGCCGATGTGGCGGGAAAAGCACAGAATAGCGAGGCGCAGTTGAGCAAAGCGCAAAGCGATAAAGCCGAGGCCGCGGCGAAACTCCAGGCGAGCGAAGGGCAAATCGCCGATCTGCAAAAACAGCTGGCCCAGGCGACCGCTGGCGCGATCCCGGGAACGCCCGATGCGCCTAACGACCTTAAGGCGGAACTCGAGGAGACGAGGAATCAGCTGGCCGCGGCAGAGCAGGAAAAGGCGCTCCTGGCCGACAAGGTCAAAGCCGCGCAGGACCGGGTTGCGGCCATGGAGCAAGAAAAAAAGCGACGCCAATCAGGCGCGAATGCGCCGGGAGTTCACGGCACCGTTCTCGCCGTCAACCAGGCTTATAACTTTGTCGTTCTGGGGATCGGCGATCGCCAGGGAGTGGTCCCCAATTCCGAGATGCTCGTGCTGCGGCACGGTTCGCTCATCGGCAAGATCCGTATTTCGTCGGTTGAACCGACGACCTCCATCGGCGATATTATTACGAACAGCCTGGCGCGTGGCGTGCAGGTGGAGCCTGGAGATACCGTTGTTTATGTTGGAAGCACGAATTCGTAACCTTTGCCAGCCGCGCGGCCTAACGATCGCGCTGCTCGCCGTGGGCGCCGCCGCAGCTCTTTCTTCCTGTGCGACCCAAAAACCCCCGATGGCGCTCGTCTCGGACCCCGATGCGCGCACTGGATCAGCCATTCCCTGGAACAAGCCAGCCAATTGGGAGGGCCGCGGCAATATTCCCCCCGGTGCCGGTTTTGGCGGGACAGAGCCCTTTGGCGGGAGCGGCACCGGCGGCACCGGCGGCTACTAGCGGAGAGCGCTTCGCCTTGCAGTCGTCACGTTAAATCCAGAAGCCGACTGGGATCACCGCATCCTTCGGCACCACCACGATGCCGTCGCGAATACAGTAATTTTCCGCGTCGGCATTTTCCGGTTTCCCTTCCGGCGTGATTACCACGCCGTCGCCGATCCGCGCGTTCTTGTCGATGATGGCGCGATCGATCACGCAATTCCGCCCAATCCCGATCGGGGGCACGTCGTTTGCGGGACGCGCGGCAGCCGCCTCGAAATGGTCGCAGCCCATGATGACGCTGTTGCGGATCGTCGCGCCGCTCCGGATGATGCTGCGCACGCCGATCACGCTTCGCTCGATGCGCGCGGCGGAGATGATGCAGCCGTCGGAAATGATCGCCTGCCGCAGGGTTGCGCCGTTGATTTTGCTCCCCGGCAAAAAGCGCGGATGCGTGTAGATGGGCGCCTGCGCATCGAAAAAACTGTACTGCGGTTCGGGGTCGGTGAGGTCGAGATTCGCTTCGTAAAAGGCGCGGATGGTTCCGATGTCCTCCCAATAGCCTTTGAAAATAAAAGCGTCCACCTGGCGTTCGCCGATCGCCTTGGGAATTACGTGTTTTCCGAAATCGTCGAGGTCGCTCTCGAGACAATCAATCAAGACCTGGCGATTGAAGACGTAGATGCCCATCGATGCCTGGAATAATTCTTCATCTGCGCCGCTGCCGATCGATTCCAGCAATTCGCGATCGAGCTTCAGCTCATCGAGGGCGGCGTCCTCCTTTGGCTTTTCCACGAAGCGCGTGATCCGCCGGTCAGGTCCGCTGCACATAATCCCAAAATTCGACGCGGCCATTCGTTGCACCGGTGTCGTCGCCAGGGTGATGTCGGCGCCGGAGCGTATGTGCTGATGCAGCAGCGTGCGGAAATCCATCCGGTAAAGCTGATCGCCACTGAGGATGAGGAAATACTCGTAGGGCTGCTCGAGAAAATAGCGAAGATTCTGGCGCACCGCGTCGGCCGTCCCTTGATACCATTCGGAGCCTTCAGGGGTTTGTTGGGCAGCGAGAATGTCGACGAAGCTGCGCGAAAAGTTATCAAACTTGTAGCTCGCCTGGATATGGCGATGGAGTGACATGGTGTTGAACTGCGTCAGCACATAAATCGAGCGCAGCCCCGAGTTCAGGCAGTTGCTGATCGGGATATCGACCAGCCGGTATTTTCCGCCTAACGGCACCGCGGGCTTGGCCCGATCTTTCGTTAGGGGAAAAAGACGGGTGCCCGCTCCGCCGCCCATGATGATCGAAAGGGTGCGCTGGGTAGTGCCGGGAGGGAGAGAAGGCGATTGCGGCATACGACAGCGAGTCTGCCAAGATGAACCAGCTTCTCCGCAGCGTCCATGTCCTCGTGCCGCTGCTCGTATCCTGCTCCTGCTCGTGATCGATCTTTTCATTTGACGAGCACGAGCACGAACTACGATTTGATTGGCGATTCGTGAGCGCTGGCGGTTTCCTTGCACCCGCGAGGCGTCGATGCCACCCTCTTCGCCTAACCCATGTGTGGCATCGTCGGATACGTCGGTCGCGCGGAAGCCGCTCCCATCCTCCTCGATGGGTTGCGCCGGCTGGAGTACCGCGGCTACGATTCCGCCGGGATTGCGATCGTCGATGGCGATCACGTCGAGACGCGCAAATGCGCCGGACGGATCGCGGATCTTTCGAAGCTGATGGCCGAGAATCCCGCGGCCGGACATTACGGCATCAGCCACACGCGCTGGGCGACTCACGGGAAACCGACCGACCAAAATGCGCACCCGCATTTCGACGAGAGCGGCAAACTCGCGCTCGTCCACAACGGCGTGATCGAAAATTATCAGCAGATCAAGGAGACGCTTCTGCAGGAACACGAACACCATTTCGCCTCCGAAACCGACAGCGAAGTGCTCGCGCATTTGGTAGGGCAAATTTACGACGATTCCGCCGTCGGTGTGCTCGATCCGCGCCGGCACAAATCGTTGCTCGTCGAGGCGCTGCGCACGGCCTTGCAGCAGGTCATTGGGACTTATGGCATAGCGCTTTGCCATAGCGATATTCCCGATTTCATCGTGGGCGCGCGGCGCGGCAGCCCCCTCGTCCTCGGGGTGGGGAAGGATGAGAATTTTCTCGCGAGCGACGTGAGCGCGATCGTCGCCTACACGCGCGACGCCGTTTATCTGAATGACTTCGATCTCGTCGCGGTCGAGCGCGATAAATTTGAGATCAGTTCGTTAGGCGGGGAGCGCGGCAACCATTCGATCAGCAAGGTTGAGTTTACCGCCGAGGACATTAAGAAGGGCGATTACCCACACTACATGCTCAAGGAAATCTTCGAGCAGCCCGGGTCGGTGCGCGACGCCATGCGCGGCCGGTTAAGCCTTGAAGAATGCACGGCAAAACTCGGCGGCCTCAACATGACTGCGGCGCAGTTGCGCGATGTCGGGCGCGTGGTGCTGACCGGCTGCGGCACCGCGCTTCATGCCGGAATGGTCGGCGAATACCTCATCGAGCAGCTCGCGCAGATCCCGACGGAAGTGGAGTTCGCGAGCGAGTTTCGCCATCGCAATACGCCGATGACGCGCGACACGCTCGTCTTCGCGATCAGCCAGAGCGGTGAGACCGCGGACACCTTAGGCGCGCTGCGCGAGAGTCAGCGCAAGGGGTATCGTACTCTCGGCATCTGCAACAACGTCGCGAGCACGATCGCGCGGGAGAGCGATGGCGGCGTTTACATGCACGCCGGGCCAGAGATCGGCGTCGCGGCGACGAAGTCGTTCACTTCGCAGGTCGTGATCCTCAACTTGATCGGCTTATTGTTAGGCCGGATGCGTCATCTCTCGACCGCGGAAGGGACGCGCCTCATCGAAGCGCTCGAATCGCTGCCCGAAAAAATCGAGGAAGTGCTGAAGTTAAGCGACACCATCAAAGGCATCGCCACGAAATATGCGGAAGCCACCGGGATCCTTTTCTTTGGGCGGCAATTGAATTTCCCGGTCGCTCTCGAAGCGGCGCTGAAGATGAAAGAGATCACCTATCTGTACGCTGAAGGCCACCCGAGCGCGGAATTAAAACACGGCATCATTGCGCTCGTGAAACCAGAGCTGCCTTCTGTTTTCATCGCGCCCGACGACGCGGTCTTTTCCAAAAACCTGAACAACATCGAGCAAGTCCGCGCGCGCAAAGGTCCCATCATCGCGGTCACGACCGAGAGCGGCGCGGTCAGGCTTAAAGGCATCGCCGACGACATCATCCTGGTGCCAGATGCGCACGATATTGCCATGCCGATATTGACAGTTATTCCGCTTCAACTCTTCGCCTATCATCTCGCCGTCGCTCTTGGCCGCGACGTCGATAAGCCGCGTAACCTGGCGAAAAGCGTGACGGTGGAATAGTGCCGGCGTGCAGGGTCCACCGCGGCCGCGGGGCGCCTTGTTGCTGCCGGCTTAATTTGCTCGTCGTTAGGCGGGGAGGTGCCTCCCCTTTTCGGGCTGAAGAACGCACGGTTACTCCTCGAAACGCGCTGCAGAAATCATTTTCGCCAAACTTTTTCTTTGACGCGCTCTCGATGTCGACTACTTTGCTCATCCGCGGTGCTGCGGCTTTGGGAGTTCCCGAAGTGTTCTTCTCTGGCTCAACGCGAGCCGACGTTCGGGATAAATCGAGCGGGCGGTTTTCGTCGCGAAGCAAAGCGGAGCAGTTGATCTTTGACAGTGCAATTCTGGATTTCGTCATCACGACGATTCGGTTATTTGAAATCCAGAAGGTAGAAGTCAGCGAAAATTGAATTGTGCGTTATACGTCGAGTTTCTTTGATTAAAAATTTTCCCGTAGCGGTTCTTCGGAGCCGCGAGGGAATCTTAATTAAGAAGTAAGATCGGACGAACACCGGCTTCCACTTACGAGTGGGTGTCGGTTTAGAATGGTCAGATTTCAGCTCGCTCTTCGTTAGCGAAGAGCGGCGCAAACTTTGTCCGGTGTCAGCAATGATGCCGGCTCCAAATTTTTACGGAGAGTTTGATTCTGGCTCAGAACGAACGCTGGCGGCGTGGATAAGACATGCAAGTCGAACGGGATTCCTTTCGGTAGCAATACTGAGAGGGATTTAGTGGCGAACGGGTGCGTAACACGTGGGGAATCTGCCGAGAAGTGGGGGATAGCTCGTCGAAAGGCGAATTAATACCGCATATGATCAGCCAAGACATCTTGGCGACATCAAAGCCGGGGCAACCTGGCGCTTCTTGATGACCCCGCGGCCTATCAGCTAGTTGGTGAGGTAACGGCCCACCAAGGCTATGACGGGTAGCTGGTCTGAGAGGACGACCAGTCACACTGGAACTGAGACACGGTCCAGACACCTACGGGTGGCAGCAGTCGAGAATTTTTCTCAATGGGGGCAACCCTGAAGGAGCGACGCCGCGTGGAGGATGAAGGCTTTCGGGTCGTAAACTCCTGTCATTTGAGAACAAGTGCCAATAAGTAACTACTGTTGGCTTGATAGTATCAGAAGAGGAAGGGACGGCTAACTCTGTGCCAGCAGCCGCGGTAATACAGAGGTCCCAAGCGTTGTTCGGATTCATTGGGCGTAAAGGGTGCGTAGGTGGCGCCGTAAGTGGGGTGTGAAATTCCGGAGCTTAACTCCGAAACTGCATTCCATACTGCGGTGCTTGAGGACTGGAGAGGAGACTGGAATTTACGGTGTAGCAGTGAAATGCGTAGAGATCGTAAGGAAGACCAGTGGCGAAGGCGGGTCTCTGGACAGTTCCTGACACTGAGGCACGAAGGCTAGGGGAGCGAACGGGATTAGATACCCCGGTAGTCCTAGCAGTAAACGGTGCACGTTTGGTGTGGGAGGATTCGACCCCTTCCGCGCCGGAGCTAACGCGTTAAACGTGCCGCCTGGGGAGTACGGTCGCAAGATTAAAACTCAAAGAAATTGACGGGGGCCCGCACAAGCGGTGGAGTATGTGGCTTAATTCG
>JACDGM010000107.1 GCA_013815325.1 Chthoniobacterales bacterium | reverse complement strand
CGCTTACCTCGTGATGGTCGACGGCAGCAAGGTCGAATTCAAGGCAACCCAATATTATACCGGCAGCTATTATTATCGGAGGTACGTTGCGCAGGCCATGATCGATCGGCACGGGCTGCGGACGACCCTTTCCTACAACGTGGATGGGACATTGTACCGCGTTACCGAACCGGCCGGTCGCTATTTCGAGTTGACCTGGGCGGCGATTCCTAATGGACTTTTTTCTGATACGGTGATCACGAAGGTGACCGCAAGCGATGGGCGACAGGTGAACTATTCCTATCTAAACTCCGCTTTTGCTCCTGGCACAACGACCTATAACTATCTTAACAGCGTATCTTATTATTCCGATTTGACCATCGGGAACGCAACCTATACCTACAAAGCGCCCAACACCCCGGACGCTTTTGGAACCTTTAATGACACCGCCATGCTCGCCACCTTCGACGATTCAATGTACGCGGGGCCGATGAAAAAGCTCACCTACGCCTACGTTCCCAACGGCACTGGCGTCGTTTACGGGCAACTGCAAAGCGAGAAACGAGACGCGACCACCTCGGTCTCGACGATCGCTTTGGGCGGCAACGGCATTGACATCACCCGCACCGAGACGCGCGGCGACGGCCCCACCCGCACATTTACCTATCGCACCTGGCCCTACGTCGGTCACCTCCTTTTCGCGTACACGGGATTTGTCGCGACCGAAGGTGGGACGGGGCTCGGCTACGACGGCAGCAATTATCTTTCCTCGTATAACGACGGCAATGGACATGTCACAAGCATGATTCGCGAGCCGATTACAGGTCGCATCACATCGCTTACTCATCCCCCGGATGTAAACGGGATCCGGTCCAGCATGGCGTATGTGTATACGGATCCACTTAATCCCTATTATTTCGCCAATACCAAGGACGAGCTGCTCCACCAGACTACCTACACCCGCGATTCCTTGCATCGCATCACACGGATCGACTATCCCGATTTGGGCTACGAAACGTTTACCCTCTACAACTCGTTTAACCAGGCGCAGAACCACCGCCTGACGAGCGGCGGTAGCGAAATCTCTGTTTACGACACGCGTGGAATGAAATCCAGCTTCACCAATGCCGATAGCAAGATCACAACTTATGCTTACGATGGGCTGGATCGGCTCGCTTCGATCATGGATCCCGTGGCTTCATCACCGATTTCGACCACAACCTGCGGGGGGAACTGACGACAACCACTTATCCGCCGGACCCGGTTACGAGGGTGCGCTATTTCACGACGAATGCCTACAACCTATATGGATCGCTCAGCAGCGTCACCGACGAGTTGGGCCACGCCACCGTTTATGGCCGCGATGAGTATCAGAGAATGATAACCGTGACCAATCCGCTCGGTCAGAAAACGACGAACAGCTATCTTCCCTGGAGCAAAACGAGCAGCTATCTGACGACTTCGAATTTCGTCCTTTCGACGACCGCGCCGAGCTTAAAAAAGGTTTACAATTACTGTGATAACGAATTCCGCAAGACGCAGGTGACGCAGGCTCCAGGCACGAGCGACCAGGCGGTCAGTTATTTCACCTATGACGCCGCGGGCAATCAAAAGACGGCCAAGAACCCGCGCGGCAATCAGACCACGTTCAACTATGACCAGCGGGATCGTTTGATCAGCACATTGCGCCCGCTTTCCCAAACGACCAGCTACGACTACGACCAGGCGAGCAACAAGATCGAAGAAACCCGCCCGGACGGGAAGTTTCGCACCTGGGACACGTTCGACGCCATGAACCGGGTCAAGCACGCGACCGGTTTTCTCTCCGACCCGACCAGCTACCTCTACAATTTCGCCGGTAAGATGACCCAAATGACCGATTCGAAAGGCGCGATTTACGGTTTTGGCTACGACTTCATGAACCGCAAATCTGGCGCAACCTATCCGGCTGATTCCGGGGGCGTGGTGCGGACGGAAGCGTGGTCATATGATGACGCCGGCAACCTCGCCCAGTACACCAATCCAAACAGCCAGGTCCAGCAATTCACTTATGATAACCGCAACCGGCAGACCGAGTCGAATTGGTTACCCGGGAGCCCGGATATCACGACCGCCTACGACGCCGCCAGCCGAGTGATCAGCATCTCCACCGCGGACGGCACGACAGTGGCCTATGGTTACGACAACGCCAATCGCCAGCTCTTTGAGGACCAAACCCTAATTGGCCAGTTGACCCACCGCTTTAGCGCGGGCTACGATGTGGATGGGAATCGCATCTCCTCCAACAATAGCGTTTACGCGCTCACTTATGGGTTCACCCAACGCCAGCAGCTTTCGCTCATCAGCACATCCGCCAGCCCCTATTATGCTTTCACTTACGACCTGAATGGGAATGAGACCAAGCGACAGGATAAGTTTCAAGGTCTCGATTCGACCAACTTCACCTATGACGCGCTCGACCGGATGACCCTTTGCACACAAACCGGAGCGAACGACGGCGGCTTCGCGACGAGCCACTATGACTACGACCTGAATAACAACATCCAGGACACCTACCGCGACGAGCAGGCGGGCAAAGGAGAGCGTTTCGGCTACGATGCGGCCAATCAATTGAACAGCGCGGTCTACAACGCCGATAACGTGCAAACGCCCAACCCGACCAATTACGACCGCAGCGTCACTTATACCTGCGATGCGCTCAACCGGCTGACCTTGAACGACAATGGGGTCGTAACCAATTACACGCCCAACGGGCTGAACCAGCTGACAACGGTCACCGGGCAACAGTCGCAATACGACCAAAACTTCAACCAGAAGAAGATGAACGGCTGGGTCTACACCTACGACGCGGCGCGGCGCCTAGGCTCCGCGAGCAACAGCACCACTGGACAGAGCGCGCAATTTGTCTATGATGGCTTGAACCGCTGCGTCAAACGCACGCTCAACGGGGTGGACACCTACTTTACCTACGACGGCTGGAAGCCGGTGGTGGAACGCGACGGAGCGGGCACCTTTCTCGCCTGGAACATGTACGGGCCCGGCTCGGACGAGATTCTGATGCGCTACTCAACCGCCGCCGGCTACCTGCACTATCATGCCGATCAGTTTGGCAACGTGAAATTCCTGCTCGACAGCGCCAATTTCGGTATCGAGAAATACACCTACGACTCTTTCGGCGCGCCCAAGATCACCGATTGGGCGGGCAACGTGCGGACGGACAGCGCCTATGGCAACCGCTTCATGTTCAACGGCCGGGAATACTTGTCCACGATCGGCATCTACGATTATCGCAATCGAATGTATTCACCACTCCTGGGACGCTTCTTACAAACCGACCCCTCGGGTTTCGATGCTGGTGATAATAATCTCTATCGCTATGTTGGCAATAATCCCGTCAATGGAAGCGATCCGACGGGATTAGGGACAGTAACAGTCGGATTCGGCTTCGACGGAGGCACCTTGGTTAGCATTGGTCATAACAGCGGGCAATGGAGCCTCGGAGCGTGGGGGGGCCCCCGCAGAAGGCGCGTTCTGGAGCTACAATCCAACCAACCTGCCTGCACAGACCCCAGGTACCACATGGGGCTTTCGGACTGATGCGGCATTTGGCGTCAACAATGCTTCATCGGTCAACGTAACCGCTGACATACCCAACCACGAAGATCCGTCTTGGTCTGTATCAATCCCGTTAGTAGAGACGCCAGCAGGCGCAGTAGATTATGGATACGGGTCGAATGGCCCGGTGGGGCCAACGGCTGACCGTGGGGTCGGCGCGGTTGCCGGATACGGAGCCGTCACTTACTTTGATAGCTCTGGTTCTGGCATTATTGACAAAATTATCGGCTTTATAAAAAAACTGTTCTGAGGTCCGGAACGGAGCAATAATTCTATCTATAGCATTTAGCACGCTAGCACGATCAACGGGATTCTATTTGAGCTCTTACCTGCGATCTGGCGAAGCAGCTTTAAAGAGAACCAAGAAAGCATAAGACAAAGCGTTGTGCGGTGAAGTGCATCCATGAAAAGCTCCGTATTCTACAAACTGGTTTGGCTTACGACTCGTATCGTGATTCTTATCCTCAATGTCGCGGACGTGTCGCACGTCTCCCGGACCCGCATCGGTCTGCAAGATGAATCATTGTTAGCATTAGAGCTAATAATAGCGCCGGTGATTATATTCGTTTGGTTGATGATTCACTCTAAAAGCCGAGAAGGAGAAATATCTCTCCCCAGATTCTTCTTTACGCCACTCTGGCCGTGGAGTCACCCAATCGACTTTAGCCTATTCTTAGGCGCGTGCCTCCTTATTGTCGGCGGGGCGGAGCTCATCGCGCTGGGTGGACCGGGCGAAGATTTTATAACGGGCGGGGGACGAAATCTCGTGCTGGGGATAAGCGTCATCTTTGCTACAACAGCCGGTTCAATCCTGAAGCTGCGAATAAGTAAGCCCCGAAAGACCTAGAAGTGGTTTAGCTCTGTTGAAGAGCTTTGATCATTAAATCGTTAGGCGGGGCGCGGAGAGCCTGATTTGGGGTCTGATCTTCACTTTACACATGGGGGCAGAAGGATGGGGTCGCGTCTAAACGGGCTGTTGCCGGAATAGGAGCTTTAGGGGTCGATGCTGAATCGGCAAAGGTCTCAGAATTGTAACCGTGCGTTTCGTTAGGCCAAACGAGGCCATTATTCGGAACGCGACGCCGCCGTGTAGCGCGGGTCTCCCACCCGCGACGGCAACGCGATCGCGTGCCGCTCGCGCCGCGGGTGAGACACCCGCGCTACAGGCAAACGATCCGCTCCTGCACGCGATGCATCCGCGCGGCCGAGGCGGGATCGCGATCGTCGAAGCCGTGGAGGTGCAACAAGCCGTGCACCAGATAAAGCCGCAGCTCCTGGCCTAACGAAGTGCGGTGGGTTTTTGCCCGCCGGCACGCCGTCTCGGCGCTGATGAAAATCTCGCCGTGCTGAAACGTGATGACATCGGTCGGCCCGGGGATTTGCATGAAACGACGGTGCAATTCTGCGATTCGGCGATCGGAAATGAGGAGAACGTTCACTTCGTTGAGTCTCGTTAGGCCAGCTCCTCGCTCTTCAAGGCAGAGCGCCACAGCGCGCCGGGCAAATTGCTCCAGCGCATCACCATCCACGACAGTTTTGCGTTGCCGGTTATGGACGAAAACTCGCGGCAACGGCGCCGTTCTCATCTTCTCTGCGCCTGATCGAGCGCGACGAGCTGGCGGTGGAGTTTTTCGAGCTGCGGCGTCCTCACTCCGGCAGCTAGACCCCGGCGGAGCGGCTCGCCCCAGATCGCCTCGATTTCCAGCGGGCGCCCCGCGAGATAATCCATCAGGGTGGAGGGTTTGTAGGCGCCCATCGTTTCGGTCCGTTTCAATTGATCGAGCGCGACCGCGGTGGGCAAGGCGTGGCCGCAGGCGTTGGCGATTGCGACCGTTTCGTCCATCAACTCGAGCGCGAGCAGGCGCAATGGATCGTTCGCCAATATCGCCGCGGTGTCGATGCCGCCAGCTATAATCGTTAGGCCGTTAAAGGGAATGTTCCAGACTAGCTTGCGCCAATGTTCGAGTGCGAGGTCCGCGACCACGCTGCAGACGACGCCGCAGCGTTTGAATTCCCACGCGAGATCGTGCAGCCGCGGCCGGGGGAATCCACTGAATTCCCCGAGCGCGACGCGGCCATTATCGTGAAGCTCGATTACGCCCGGCTCGATGCGGTTGAGGCAGATGAAGCAGAGACCGCCAAGGATCCGTTCCGCCCCGAAATGCTGCGCGAGAAATTCTTCGTTCCCGAGTCCATTTTGCAGGGTCAGGATCATGGTCTTCTCGCCTAACAATGGCCTAACGAGTGGCGGGAGCTGAGCGTTGACGCTGGCCTTGACCGCGACAATGACGAGATCGCAAGGGCCGATCTCTTCCGTCGAGCGGTAGGCGTTTATTTTCGCGATGTGAATGTTTCCGCCTTTGCTGCGGATGCGCAGACCGCGTTTGCGCACCACCTCGTAGTCGCTGCGCATGAGGAAATGCACGTCGCGCCCGAAGTGCGCCAGCTTGCCGCCGTAGTAACTACCGATCGCGCCCGCGCCGACGACAGCTATGCGGATATTTGGGAGCGTGTGCCTGGATCGCATGAATGAATTTACCGCAGAGAACGCAGAGGACGCAGAGCAAGGTAGTTTGAAGAATCTTCCTCTGCGCTCTCTGCGAACTCTGCGGTGAGTTAATCCCTAGCCGAGTGGGCGTTGCTCCGCCTGGAAGTTCCGTGTGATAAGCCGCGCGCCTTTGTTGAACGTGACATAGGCCCAAGCCCACTGGAAAAGCACCGCGATACGATTTCGGAAGCCGACGAGATAAAGGACATGAATAAAGAGCCAGGCGAGCCAGGCGGGGAAGCCGCTAAAATGCACGATGTTAAGATCGGCAACCGCTTTGTTGCGGCCGATCGTGGCCATGCTGCCTTTGTCCCAGTAATAGAAACGTTGCGGTTCGGCACCGGCGATCATGTGCAGGATGTTGCGCGCGGCGTGGTGGCCCTGCTGGATCGCAACCGGGGAGACGCCCGGAAGCGGTTTGCCATCCTTGGCTGAAGTGAAGTTCGCGAGATCGCCGATCACCTGCACCTCGCGATGGCCGGGAATCGTGAGGTCGTCCTGCACGAGGACGCGCCCCGCGTGATCGACCGGCACGCCTAACGTTTTCCCAACGAAGGACGCGGCGTTGCCAGCGGCCCAGATTTTCACCCGGCAGGGGATGAACTCACCCGCCACTTCGAGGCCTGCATCGGTCAGGTTTTCGGCATGCACACCCGTGCGCACTTCGACGCGAAGCGCCTGCAATTGCTTCAGCGCGCTCGCGGAGAGGTCCTCGGGAAACCCAGCGAGGACGCGATCGCCGCCTTCCACCAAAATCACGCGCGACTTTGAGGGATCAATGTGCCGGAAATCTTTCGCGAGCGTCTCGCGCGCGATCTCCGCGATCGCCCCGGCCATTTCCACGCCGGTCGGGCCGCCGCCGATGATGACGAAATTCATCGCCGCAGCGCGCGCCGCCGGGTCCTCGGTCTTCTCGGCAAACTCGAACGCCATTAAAATCCGCCGCCGGATTTCGACCGCATCCTCGAGGCTTTTCAAACCGGGCGCGAGTTTTTCCCATTCGTCGTGTCCGAAGTAGGAATGACGCGAGCCGGTGGCGAGGATGAGGTAGTCGTAAGGAATCTCGCGTTCCATCGTGCGGACGACGCGCCTGGCGACGTCGATGGATTGCGCTTCGCCCAGAATGACCTCGATGTTCTCATACTTGCCGAGGATGCCACGGATTGGCGCGGCGATGTCGGCCGGAGAGAGCGCCGCGGTGGCGACCTGATAGAGGAGCGGCTGGAAGAGATGATAGTTAGTCCGATCGATCACCGTCACGCAGACCGGCTTGCCGCCGAGATGCTTCGCCGCTTCCAGACCGCCGAAGCCCGCACCGATGATGACTACGCGCGGCTCGGCCGGGTTTTGCGTCTCCATCGTCGAATGATGGCCAGATTCATCAAGGGGTAAACCGGAATCGCGAAAACGGTTGTCACTCCGCGGAAGTAACTCTATCTTCCGCGCCTTATGCCCAAACCGATCGCGCGCAGCAAGACCAGGAAAGCCGTTGCGAAGCGGTTCAAAATTACCGGGACCGGGAAAGTCCTGCGTTCGCACGCGTCGCGCCGGCATTTGATGGCGAGTAAGAACGCGAAGCGCAAACGTCAATTGGCCAAGTCGGCCGTCGTCGACAAAACTGACGTGCAGCGAATCAAGGCGAATCTTCCTTTCGCCTAACGAGACCCGGGGAGCGAGGCGCGGCGCGAGATTCGAGCGCGAATGTCTTGACGAAATCGGCGTTTCTGCTCAGAAACGGACGCTAAATGCACCATCCGCCTCTCCTTCGCGTTCGGAATTCTCTTCCTCTTTTTATAATTTCGCTCGTCGCCCTGACCGGCTCTGCACGAGCGCAAGGCACGGCTGCCGACCGCGCGCGCCTGTTCCAGAGTCAGGCGGGAGTGCAGCCGGTAGGAATCGGCACGGCGAACGGCGTCGACCAGAACTACGCCGCCGCCAGCCCTAACGACCCTGACCTCGGCGAACAGGCCATCCTCAAGCGGGTCGAGAAATACGAGGCTTTCACGATCGAGGTCGGCTCGCCCTTTTATTACACTTCGAATGTGGCGTTGGTGGATCGGGGCGAGGTCAGCGACGTGATCATTGCGCCGGTCGCGGGGATCACTTACGCGCCGAAATTCAGCCGCACGCTTTACGGAGACTTTACTCTCCGGGAGCAGTTTTTTTTCTACAACGAATTTAGCGGCTTCAACTTCGCGAGCTTCGATGCGCTCGCCGGACTGGTCTATTACCTGCCGAAGCTCAACAACCTGACGCTGCGCGCAAACATCGATTACAATCGCCTCACGGGGACAGATACTTTCGATGACTTTTTTTCCAACTACGCGCTGCAACTGAGCGCCGAGGTGCCGATCCGGGTCGGACGCGCCCAGCAGATTTCCTTTGGGGCAGACGCCAACGTCAGCCTCTACGCGAATCCGGAGCCGCCGCAGCGGAATGACTTGGGCGTTTACGTCGGCTACGCGGTGAACGTGAGCCGCTCTTTTTCGCTCGACGGGGCGGCGCGGGTGTTGGTGCGGCCCTATGACTCCGGCGGGCGCACCGATGTGAGCGAAGTCATCGCCCTCAGCGCCAACTATCGCGTGCGTGATTATCTCACGCTGAGCGCGATCTCCACCTACGTCGCGAACCAATCGAATCGCAGCGTCTTTGACTACCAGGTTTTCAACATCGGCGGGGGCGTTGCCCTGACCTGGAAATTCTAGGGTCGGATATTACTCGCTTCGGAGCTTGACCTTTCGCCCCCGATTCTGGTAACAGAAGGCCGATCGGTTTCGGGCCTCGTTTCGTCCGGTCAATTCAACTCGATTCCTTGACGTTTTCACATGAAATCCCTACTCCTTCCCCGTCCCCGTCATTCCCACCTCCGCAGGACGCGTTTGCCCAGCAACTGCTTTCTGTTCTTCGGCGGCCTGCTGTTTCTCTTGCTTGCGCCGCTGAGCCAGTTGCCGGCCGCACAGTTGAAGCAGGCGCGCGTTAGCCAGGTGGTCAAAGACGTCAAGCTGCTTCCAGCGCAAGCCGCACCGCGCGCGGCGGCAGTGAGCGACGAAGTGCGCGATAAGACTGCCGTACGCACCGGTGTGGAATCGCGCGCTGAACTCACCTTTACCGACCAGACCCTCGCGCGCCTCGGGGCGAATACGATTTTCAGCTTCAACGACGGGACTCGTAACCTGGAACTGGGGGGCGGCGCGATGCTCCTGCGCGTGCCGAAGAATTCCGGCGGCGCACAGATCAATACCGCGGCAGTGACTGCGGCCATTACGGGCACGACCGTGATGCTGGAGTATCACCCGGACGCTTACATTAAGTTTATCGTGCTCGAAGGCACCGGCAGGGTCTTCCGCAAAGATCACGTGGGCGAATCCGTCCTCGTGCACGCGGGCCAGATGCTCATCGTTAACCCCAAGGGCAAGGATCTTCCCGATCCCGTGGATGTGGACCTGAAGCGCCTGATGAAGAGTTCGCTCCTTATCACCGATTTCGCACCCATCGCGAGTCTGGACCTCATCCGGCACGAAATCGAAACCCAGGCGACGGAGAAGAATAAAGGTGGCCTAGTCGATACCAACCTCGTCATCTTCGGCGGCGGAACGGTTGTGTCTCTGCTCGACGCAACTCATTCCGACATCCTGGATCAAGCCAATGCCACAGAGTCGCAGCGGTCAGGAAGTCCTACTCCTTTGCTTTCGGCAACACCGTCAACCACGCCCAGAATCACTCCGACCCCGACAATCACGCCAAGGCCGACGATCACGCCAAGGCCAACCGTTACACCAAGTCCGGCGGTCACGCCCACGCCAACGCTTACTCCGAGGCCGACCGCTACGCCTACACCAACCATTACTCCGAGGCCGACGGTCACGCCCACGCCAACCGTTACTCCGAGCCCGACGGTCACGCCCAGTCCAACCGTTACACCCAGTCCGACGGTTACGCCCAGTCCGACGGTTACTCCCAGTCCAACGGTTACTCCCAGTCCGACGGTTACTCCCAGCCCGACGGTTACGCCCAGCCCGACGGTTACGCCCAGCCCGACGGTTACGCCCAGCCCGACGGTCACACCCAGTCCGACGGTCACGCCCAGTCCGACGGTTACTCCCAGCCCGACGGTCACGCCCACGCCAACCGTTACTCCTACCCCGACGGCCACGCCCACGCCAACCGTTACTCCCACCCCGACTGTCACGCCCACGCCAACGCCTACAATTACCCCAACTCCCACTCCGACAATCACCCCCAGCCCCACGCCTTCTCCGACCGCCACCCCAGCGACCGCCGCTACCTACAACGGCGGCACAGGGAACTGGAGCGATCCAGGGAGCTGGACGCCCGGGACCGTGCCGAATAATGGAAACAATGGAACCGACTACGATGTCTTCTTTGCCACCGGGATACTCACGCAGGACATTGTGGCTGGGGTCACAATCAATCAGTTGTTCATGAGTGGCGGGACATTGATCCTGGCCAACCCGCTCACACTGGAAGTTGGTCTGCAATTCAGCGGCGGCGCGATCACCTCCGGCATTCTCAATATCGCCGGCAGCAGCACCCAGTCGGCCCAAATGGTGGTAAATGGCACCACCATCAACAACTCAGGAAGTTACAACACCACATTCACGGGCGGCAGTCTCTTTAGCGGCGGGGGCTCCGTCTTTAACAACTCTGGCACCCTCACGGCGCATGCGGACCTGGGAACGATCAGCTTCAACATGTTGCTCAATAACTCTGGCACCGTCTCGGCAGAGACGGGCACACTCAGCCTGGTGAGCGGTGGAACTAGTTCCGGAGTTTTCTCGGCCTCATCGGGCGCGGTGCTGGAGTTAGGCAGTAATTTCAGTTTCACGGACGGGGCGGGATTTGCTGGTGCCGGGACCATCGTGATCGATAACAACACGACCACCTCGGTCGCTGGCACGATCAGCAATTCGGGTAATATTTTGCTCAATTCCACCGTAAACGTAGCGGACTTGGTTCTGACCGCGGATATCACTCTTACGGGAGGAGGGACCCTTACTCTCGTCGGCTTTGACCGCGTCTACGGCAGCGGCATTCTGACCAACGTCGATAATACGATTCAAGGTTTTACCAATAACACCAGCTATTCTCTCGGCCTGGACCAGATCGGAATCATCAATCAGGCGGCAGGCGTGATCGACGCCAATGTCTCGGGTCTCGCTCTCTTTGTGAATCCGGACGCGGCCGATGGCCTGGTCAATGAAGGCGTGATGCGTGCGAGCAACGGTGGCATTCTTTACCTGGACGGTAGTGGCGGCGGCGGGTTTGCTAATAATGGAACCATCACCGCGCTCGATGGCTCGCAAGTCCAGCTGGCCAACGGCGCTGTTATCACCGGCGGCGTTTTTACCACTGAGGGCACCGGCGTCATCGAAAACATCAACACTGCGACGCTTAGCTCGTTAACCAACGCCGGGACTTTCATCGGGAACGACAACAGTTTCACTACCCTGGTTGGTACCATTACTAATACAGGCAGCATCTCGCTCAATTCTGCCAGCAACGTGGCGGACTTGATTCTGAGTGGGGATGTCACTCTTACGGGAGGTGGTACCCTTAACCTCGTGAACTTCGACCGAGTTTATGGTAACGGCATTCTGACCAACGTCGATAATAC
>JACDGM010000201.1 GCA_013815325.1 Chthoniobacterales bacterium | reverse complement strand
ATGAAGCTTAATGGATCCTCGAGATCATAGAACATCGAAATCGAAGTGACGATGCGGGCCTTGCGCGACCCAAAGTTTTCCCGAAACAGACCAGCGGAGAAGAAGTCCGGGAGCAATGCTACGTGCGGCGGGTAATAAGAGGCGAATTTTCGTCCGGTCGGATCTATCCCAACAACCGTCACGTCCTTCTCGGGGTAGAATGAAAGAAGCGTCCCGTCGTTGCTCCCGATGTCTAGCACGAGGTCCCCAGATTGCAGCGGGTGGCGCTTGAGGAGCTGATGCACCTTGCGCTTGAGATGCCCGACCATCGAAGCGTTAAGCGATGATCGGTAACCGTAATTTTCGCCGTACAATTCGCTCAATTCGTATGACTGGCGCAGCTGCACCAATCCACAGGCTTCCGCATTTGCGGTAGCGGCGCACGCGACCAATTCAAGAGGCCCTCTGCTTAACGTGGCGTGAAGGCCCCGCGGGAAAACTCCGGTGAGAAATTGCTCACCGAGGGACAGAACCGGCGAAAGTTCGTCATTTCCGCAAATTCGGCATTTCTCGATTTCGCGGTAGCGGGCTGGGGCAGTGGGATCAAGGAGAAACGCTGTTGGTCGTGGCCGCAGCTGAGATACTTGAGGCTTGGCGTGAAGGACCGGCATGATTCTTTCTCAAGCACTGTTCGTGCCAATGACTTATGACCAACCACTCCTTGGCGGACGATTGTGTTTCACGCAAATTGCTAGACTCTTCGCCTATGCCATCAGACATGCCGCGTCAGCGCCCCCTTTTTCTTGTCGGGTTTGGCCTCGCTCTCGCGCTCGGCATTTTCCTCCGATTGCCCTTCTCAGTTTTCGAAGGATCGGGCGCGCCGCTGCACGCGCTTGCTGCGTTGCATCCCACGCCGGGATTTACCGGAATCGGCTTCGACGAAAATCTCTATCGCAAATACGTCAACAGCCTGATCCGCACGGGACTTGGCGGTTACCCTCAAATCGTCGATCACTACATCGAAGTTCAAAAGACACTGACTGGTTCCATCCTTCCGCCGGTTCGTTTTCTCTACATCTTTTCAGCCTATCTCTGGCACCAAATCTTCGGCTCGGAGGCACTCGCAGCGCTCCACGATGTCGCGTCGTTTTGCAGCATTCTCACTTTCGTCCTTGGGACGGTTTTCGCGTGGCGCTTGAAAGGACCTGCCGGCGCGCTCGGAGTCACCGCGCTCATGAGTGTGGCGCCCACCCAGCTTCACATGTCGCAGCACGCGCTTGTGGACGGTTTTTTTACCTTTTGGGCTTTGCTTTCTCTCTGGTTGCTTTGGGAAAATTTGCGTTCGCCTCGCCGATGGCAACTCCTTGTCGCGTATATTGTCGGTCTGGCTCTCCTCGTCGTGACGAAGGAAAATTTCGTTTTCGTCTGGTTGGCTTTGGTCGCATTAATCATTACGAATCACTGGCTCCAGTTCGGCAGGGTCACTCACGAACTTTTGTTCGCAACGATTCTGGGCCCGCTCCTCGGAGCCGTGGCCCTGATTTTCCTCGCAGGGGGTATCTCGACTTTGGTCGAGACCTATCAACTCTCAGTAAGCAAGAATTATCAACTGACCTATGCCATTCTGACGGGCGATGGACCCTGGTATCGCTATCTCGTCGATCTGCTTCTGGTCAGTCCCGTCGTCTTGCTCCTCGCGCTCGGCGCCGCCTTCCGCCTTGACCGGACGCAGAAGCCGGAGCTCTTCCTAAGTTTATTCATCGCCGCCAGTTATCTGATCATGTGTAACATCAAATATGGCATGAACCTGCGCTACGCGAACATGTGGGACCTACCCTTGCGCGTTCTCGCGCTCAGCCAAATCACCGCGTGGTTCGCTTCGTTCGCACGCCATCGGGGGCTGCTCATGATATTGAGCGTCGCGGCAATCTGCGCTTTTGAATTGAGGCAATATATCATCCTGAGCGTCCAGTTCCCGCTTTATGAACTGGTCACGGAGGGATTGCTCCGGGCGCTGCACATCTTGAAGTCGCCCTAAGAGCCGGTCGAAACTCCTTCTCAGCGCCGTAGCCGGACCGCTTGGGCGAGTCGTTAGGCGACGCGAGTCAGGATTTCCTCGCGCAGGCCAGCGCTTCCAGAAATCGTCTCCTGCAAAAGATGGTGCGGATGGGGGAGTGCACGTGCACGCACGCAAATCTGATATGCAAAAAGACCCTTGCTCCATTTGATCAGTCCCTGGTTTAGCGCCAGTAAGAACCGACTCCAACGATTGTGACCCAGCGCGAGCGGGTAGGGCGCGGGAACGCCGCGTGTTTCCAGCACTTCGTAGCCCGCCTGTTCGAGCAGCGCGTGCAACGAGCGAAAAGTAAAAAGTCGGCGATGACCAAGGCCTAGAATTCCTTTTCGACTGTAGTTGAACTGACCAAGAGCGAGCATGATGCGCGTCACGAAAAAGGCGACGTTAGCCGCCGTGACGGTAATCT
>JACDGM010000106.1 GCA_013815325.1 Chthoniobacterales bacterium | reverse complement strand
CGTAACCGTATTCCTCCGCGCCGACCGGATGCCAGTCGCGGAAAGTAATCGCGCCATCCGGCCCGCGGCTCGCGATGCCGACCGAACCGCTTTCCTGTTGTCCACTGTAAAGGTTATAGGGAAACGCGTTATCCGCGCTCACGTGATAAAGCTGCGCGGTCGATTGGTTATACCACGAGCTCCAGGTCGCGCCGCCGTTTACCGTGATAATCGCACCTTGATCGCTGCCGAGCAGGACGATTTCCGAGTTGTTCGGATTGATCCAAACGTTCTGATAATCGTCGCCGCCAGGCGCGCCGCGCCATCCTTCCCACGTCTTGCCGCCATCGATCGATTTCCAGCAGACCACGCTCGCGGAATAAACGACATTTGCATCCTGCGGATCGATCCGAACCAGCGGCAAATCGCCGCCGCCGATGCGCGCCCCGGGACGCTCATCGGTCGTGGCGAGCGTCCAACTTTCGCCGCCGTCGTCCGACCGATAGAGCTTGCCGGCCTCTAGCGTGGCGACCGCAGCAATCAGCGTTTGCGGCGCGCTCGCTGCAATCGCGATATTGGCCTGCACGATGTCGTTAGGCAGACCGTTCGTTAGTCTCTTCCAGGTCTTGCCCCCGTCGGGAGATTTGAAAATGCCGCCGTTGCTTCCATTCCAGGCCGCGTTTTCCCACGGGCCTTCGCGCGCCTCCCAGAGCGAAGCATAAACGATCTGCGGATTCGCGGGATCTATCTGCACGTCCGCCGCGCCAGTGTTCTCATCCTTGCCGAGGGTTTTGTCGAAACTCTTGCCGCCATCAACTGAAAGGAAGACGCCACGCTCCTCGTTAGGCCCGTAAGGATGCCCAGCCACCGCCACCAAGACGTGACCCGGATTGCGCGGGTCGAGCGCGACCTGCGCGATCTGCTGGCCGTCGCGCAGGCCGAGATGCGTCCAGGTTTTCCCTCCATCGATCGATTTATAAACGCCGTCGCCGACGGAAAGGTCAGGCCGATGGAGACCCTCGCCGCTGCCGGCATAGATCACGTCCGGGTTGGAAACCGAAACCGCCAGCGCACCAATTGAGCCGGTTGGTTGATCATCAAAAATCGGCTGCCAGGTGCGGCCGTAATCGGTCGTCTTGAAAACGCCGCCATTCACCGGCGCCATGTAGAAGACGTTAGGCTGCGAGGGCACGCCCGAGATCGCACGCGTCCGTCCGCCGCGATACGGCCCGATGTTTCGCCAGTGCAGGAGCTGCGCAAGATCCTGTTTCAGAGGTGGCGCGGCGAAGGCGTGTTCACCGATCAAGAATGCGATGAAGAAATAAGAAATTAGCCAGAAGATCATTGTCTCGATCGGACCATAAACTACGTAGCGCGTCTCTCCACCTCCGGGGAGCACGGGCTGCCAGCCCGTTGTTCGGCGCAGGTTGCGCCGAACATCACGCATGGTGATGCGACACGAACAGATCGCCCCACGGTTGCGCTCCGCGCAAAATGCATTGGCGAGACTCGCCCAATGCGACGGGCTGGCAGCCCGTACTCCCCGGAGTATCAGCAGCCGCGCTCAGGAATTCGCGGGCGACGCAGCCGTTGGCGCAGGTTTTTTTTTCGCAGCGGCCGCCGCGGCGAGCGTTGCGTCCACCGCCTCGGCTTCGCGCGGGTGAATGCCGTGATAGTAGTCGTTCGACTTCGCCAGCTCCTCCTTGCGCATGAGCAAAGCGTCGAAGCGCTCGCGCCGGCTCAGTTCGTAGACTTTGTCCATCTTGATCGCTTCGAATGGGCAGACCTCGACGCAAATCTGGCAGCTCATGCAAACTGAGATATCGATGTCAAAGGTCGCTGGGTAAAACTGCGGCTTGCCCATGTAATCGGGTTTCTTGTCCGTACTCTTGACAATGTAGATGCACTGCGGCGGGCATTCCTTTTCGCAGATCTTGCACGCGACACAGCGCAAGCCGGCCGCGGCGTCGTCGGTGTCGAAAACGAGGAAGGGAAAATTGCGCGAGTTCTCCGGGAGCGGGCTGCGTTCTTCGGGATATTGCACGGTCGTTAGGCGGTCTTTCTCGAAATAACTTCCGATGAAGTTCCGCCCCGTCACCGCCATGCCTTTAAGTATGCCTGCGCCAATCATGGAAAATCGTTGAACGCTCACAAAACTAAATCTCCATATCGTGTGAGCGATGGTACAGTTCGAACATTGTAAGGCTTCTAACGTTGCGCGGCGCGCGGCGTTCCAGTTTTTGCCCGAGCCGCATCCGGCGACGGGCGTTCGGTCGCGGGGACATGCATGTTGAGGAGCGATTCCACCAAGGATTCGTCGGCGCTCGAGCAGACGCAAAGGACGAGGGCCTCGTCGCAGCCTTCGCCGGCGAGATAAGCGTGCCCCATGTTGGAATCGATATAGACCGACTCGCCGACTTCCAGCAGGACGGGGTCGTAGAACTCGGTGTGCAGCGCGACCTTTCCCTCGAGCACATAGGTATACTCCTCGCCGGAGTGGTGGACGAGGTCGCCGAACTGCTCCAAGCTTTTCGCCCGCACCCGCGCGAGCACCGGGATCATTCGCTTGTGCCGCAGTTCTGGGCAGAGATAGTAATAATCGTAATTTGGCGTGTTGACGCGGACGGCGTCGTCAAGACGACCGATGCTGCGACGAGCGGTGACTGCGGGCCCGGGCGTGTCATTGGGTTCAGCGAACAGTTCGGACATGGTCATGTTCAGGCGCTGGCTCAGCAACTGGAGTTTGTCGTAAGTCAACGTTAAGCGGTCATGTTCGACCTTCGATAGTGTCGATAATGGTATGCCTGAGCGCGTGCTCATCTGTTTTAGCGTCCAGCGGTTGCGCGCACGCAGCGCGCGCAACAGGCTGCCGATGGTTGGTTGCGGCGCCGGATTCATGGATTCCGAAGGGCGTGTCGCGTGATTCATGGGTTAGACGGCGTCCTGATTGGAGCATCACTGCTGGCCTGTGCCTTGTCAAAAAAGGGCCACCGCAACGAACGGCTTGACAATTCTCCAATCTGACCAGCTTATGACCTAATCAGGATACAGTCGTGAAAAGCATGAACACACCTTTGTTTGCAATGATTCGCAGCAGCGTTGTGGCGGGGCTGCTGGCACTGCCGTCGCTCGCCCCAGCCCAAGTGCCGAGCATCGCGCCTCCGACGACCGTTCCGCCGGTCGGCGTGCCGAGCGTAGGAGCGAAGACGCCGGAGGTGCCGGCACAGGACGCTCATCCATTAACAAGAGCCGATGTGGAGGCCTGGCTGGACGGGTTCATGCCTTATGCTTTGCAACGCGGCGATGTCGCCGGTGCCGTGGTCGTCGTGATCAAGGGCGGCGACATCCTGCTGGAGAAAGGCTACGGCTATTCCGAGGTCGCCGAGCGCAAACCGGTCGATCCCGAACGCACCTTATTCCGGCCGGGATCGGTTTCGAAGCTGTTTACCTGGACGGCGGTGATGCAACTTGTCGAGCAAGGCAAGCTCGATCTGGATGCCGACATCAACACCTATCTGGATTTCAAGATCCCGCCACGCGACGGCAAGCCGATCACCTTGCGCAATCTCATGACTCACACTCCAGGATTTGATGAAATCGAGCGGGCGTTATTTGTGACCCATCCAAAAGATCTGCCAACACTGGAG
The DNA here is from genome assembly GCA_013815325.1 of Chthoniobacterales bacterium. Lineage (GTDB taxonomy): Bacteria > Verrucomicrobiota > Verrucomicrobiia > Chthoniobacterales > UBA10450 > Palsa-1392. Next base: position 8,329 of record JACDGM010000106.1, on the reverse strand, counting down.
CAAGCCTTGAAACGCTGGACTCCTCCGCGCGTGACCGCCGCCGGCAGCACGCCCGCCTACTCCAACTACGGCGCCGGGCTCGCCGGTTATATCGTGCAGCGTGTCTCCGGAGAAGCCTTCGACGATTACATTGAGCGGCACATCTTCGCACCGCTGGGCATGACTCACGCGAGCTTCCGTCAGCCGCTGCCGGCGCAGTTACAGCCATGGATGGCGAAGGGCTACGACCTCGGTTCAGGCGAACCTAAGCCCTTTGAGATAGTCACAATCCCGCCCGCGGGTTCCCTCTCCGCCAGCGGCGGCGACATGGGCCGCTTCATGATCGCGCACCTGCAAAATGGCGCGTTCGGATCCAACCGGATTCTGCAAGAGGCTACGGCGATAAAGATGCATGGCACCCCCTCGACCATGATCCCGCCGCTCAATCGGATGTTGCTGGGGTTTTACGAGAATAACATTAACGGCCATCGTGTAATCACGCACGCCGGCGATATGCAGTGGTTTCACACCGAGCTGAATCTTTTCGCCGACGACGGTGTGGGCCTGTACGTTTCGGTCAACAGTGTGGGCAAAGAGGGCGCGGCCGGCCCTATTCGCTCCATGCTGTTCAGGCAGTTCAGCGATCGTTACTTCCCCGGTCCGTCCCAGGAAGGCAAGGTGGACGCGAAGGTGGCCAAGGAGCATGCGCAGCTCATGGCCGGACGCTATATTCTTAGCCGTCGTTCGCATACAACCTTCCTTACTGTCCTGAACCTTCTCGGCGAGGTGAAGGTCATTAGTAACGACGACGGAACTATCACGATACCGCTGCTCAAGGGTCCCGATGATCAGCCAAAGAAATGGCGGGAGGTTGCTCCGTTTGTCTGGCGCAGTGCGGACGCAGGCGATCGCCTCGCAGCGAAGGTAGAGAATGGTCGCGTTATGCGTTTTGGCTACGATGAATACCCGTTCATGGTATTTGAGCCGGTTCCTTGGTGGTGGTCATCGGGTTGGTTGCTTCCGCTTTGGGTGACGGCTCTGGTGGCACTCTCACTTACCATCCTGGCATGGCCCGTGTCCGCGCTGGTGCGCCGTCGCTATGGCGTGGCTTATGGATTAACCGGGGTGGACGCAAAGGCGCATCGCCGAGTGAGGATTGCTTCGGTGCTCGTGGTGGCGACGATGGTTGCCTGGTTCGTTACCGTCGAAACGATGTCGAGTAGCTCAGACTGGGCCTCTCCGGCTACCGATGGCTGGATCACATTCCTGCGCCTGCTCTCGTTAGTGGTGTTCGTTGCGGCCACAGTGGTCGCGCTCTGGAACGCCTGGGCCGTGCTGAGCAGTGAACGCAGGCGCCTGGCGAAACTCTGGAGCGTTCTACTGGCGATTTCCTGTGTGACTGTGCTCTATGTGGGCGTTGTATTCCACCTTGTGGGTTATAGTGCTAACTATTGACTCTGAAAAGAGTTCTTCGTTTGCGAGGATTTGTGACCAAGACACTCCGCCCTTTGTCATCCCGCGTCTTTACAGCCCACCTGCCTGGCTCGGTCGCTTTCGTGAGGTTTTTGATCACAACCTTCGCATTGGCCGCCTTTGCGCAGGAAGCGCCGGCAGACATGCCGGGATCAGGTACCCACGCACTGACTAAGACCGATGCGGAGGCGTGGCTCGATGGCTTGCTCCCCTATGCCCTGCAGGCGGGAGATATCGCTGGAGCGGTAGTTGTCGTGGTGAAGGACGGCGCGGTTTTACTGCAGAAAGGGTATGGATATTCTGATGTAGCTGCCCGCAAAACCGTAGATCCCGAGCGCACCCTCTTCCGACCGGGATCGGTATCCAAGTTGTTTACCTGGACGGCTGTGATGCAGCTGGTCGAGGAAGGCAAGCTCGACCTCGATGCCGACATCAACACGTATCTCGATTTCAAAATCCCTCCTCGCCAGGGTAAGCCAATCACTTTGCGCAACGCCATGACGCATACCACGGGGTTCAACGAGGTCGGCGGACTGCTGCTCATCTATGATCCTCGCGAGCTACATCCTCTTGGAGAGGAACTCAAACGGCTGATTCCTCCGCGGGTGACTGCTCCCGGAATTATTCCCGCCTATTGCAATTACGGAGCCTCGCTTGCCGGCTATATTGTCGAGCGCGTCTCCGGCGAATCCTTCGAGAGCTACATCGAACGCCACATTTTCGATCCGCTCGGAATGACACACGCGACCTTTCGCCAACCTTTGCCGCAAGCGTTGGCGCCGTGGATGTCGAAGGGTTACCCGGTTGCGTCAGGCGATCCCAAGCCGTTTGAGATCGACACGACTCCGCCCGACGGCGCTCTCTCCATCAGCGGCGCGGACATGGGCCGGTTTATGATCGCACATCTGCAAAATGGCGTGCTCGGTTCTTCCAAAATTCTCGAGGAAACGAGCGCTGTGCAAATGCACAGCACCGCACGGAATTTCACGCCGCCGCTTAACGGCATACTGCTCGGTTTTTTCGAGAGCAACATCAATGGGCATCGGGTCATTGCTCACGGCGGCGACCTGCAATGGTTCCATAGTGATGTTAATCTGTTCGTTGACGACGGTGTTGGGCTATTCATTTCATTGAACAGCTTGGGCAAAGACGGCGCCGCTGGACCGATAATGACAGCGGTCTTTCGACAGTTTAGTGATCGTTACTTTCCGGGTCCGCTGCCAGAAGGCTCAGTCGACGCGGAGACTGCGAAAAAGCATGCCGAGCTTGTCAGCGGCCGCTATGTCTCAAGCCGCCGCTCGCACGAGAGTTTTTTTGCTCTGCTCAACCTTCTCGGCCAGGTCCGAGTGTCGGCTACGGATAACGGGAGCGTTTCGCTGCCTGATTTCAAAGGACTTGATGGCGAGCCGAAGAAATGGCGGGAGATCGCCCCGTTCGTATGGCGCAATGTGGAAGGGTCCGATCGGATCGCAGCCAGGATCGAGAACAACCGGGTCGCATTCATCGGCTACGACGAGCTTCCATTCATGCCTTTCCAACCATGGTGGTGGTCGGCGGTATGGTTGCTGCCGTTGCTGGTGATCGTAGTAGTCGCTCTCACCGCGAACACGCTGGCCTGGTCTGTATCGGCGCTAGTGCGCCGGTATTACGGCGCTGATTATGGCCTGGTCGGCCGTGAGGCGAGAACCCATCTGCTGGTCCGAATTGTTTCGCTGCTGGTAATGGCGACGGTAATCGCCTGGGTGATTTTGATTCAGGTAATGTCCGGCGACTTGGGATGGATCGGACCGCACCTGGGCGTATGGATCAGCTCGTTGCGCCTGCTGTCATTGGTAATCCTCTTTGGTAGCAGCGCGATCGCACTTTGGAATGTCTGGAATCTGCTGCACAGCCAGCGTAAATGGCTCGCCAGAGCCTGGGGCATGGCGCTCGCGATTTCGTGTCTGGCGCTGCTCTATATCGCGATCGTGTTCCATATGGTCGGCTACAGCGCAAATTATTGAGGAACTTGTCCACGTTAACATAATGAGCGTTACCCCTTACCCCGTAGGCCTTGAAGTCCGCAACGAGAAGCTGCCGCTCAAGGCACCCTTTCGCATCTCGGGTTACACCTTCCACGATTCGCCCGTGACCCTAGTGATTCTGCGCGACGGCGCGCTTGAAGGTCGCGGTGAAGCCTCGGGCGTTTACTACCTCAATGACACACCCGAGAAGATGCTGGCCACGATCGAGGCGAATCGCGAAGCGATCGAGTCTGGCCTCACGCGTGAGGAACTGCGTCGTGTATTGCCGCCAGGCGGTGCGCGCAACGCGCTCGATTGCGCCTTGTGGGAACTCGAATCGCGTCGTGCTGGCGTGCCGGTCTGGCGATTAGCTGGAATTGAGACGCCGCGGCCGTTGCTCACCACTTTCACCGTCAGCGCTAACGAGCCAGACGCGATGGCCGAAGGCGCGAAGGCCTATACGCAAGCACGCGCGATCAAACTCAAGCTAACCGGCGAAACCGAGGTCGACATCGAGCGTGTCCGCGCCGTCCGCACTGCGCGGCCAGATGTTTGGCTCGGCGTTGATGCCAACCAAGGTTACGTCCCGGCCACGCTCGAGCGGTTGCTACCGGCATTAGTCGAGGCGCATGTCTCGTTGCTTGAACAACCTTGCGCGCGGGGCCACGAATCCGATCTCGACGGCATCGACCACGCGATCCCGATCGCTGCCGACGAAAGTGTGCAAGGCTTGGATGAAGTCGATGCCCTGGCTGGCCGCTTCGACGTGGTTAACATCAAGCTCGATAAGTGCGGCGGCCTAACTGAAGGACTCTTGATCGGTGAACGCGCCCGTGCCCTCGGAATGAAAGTCATGGTCGGTAACATGATCGGCACCAGCCTCGCGATGGCGCCTGCCTTCGTCCTTGGTCAACAGTGCGATGTAGTTGATCTGGATGGTCCGATCTTCCTCGTCCAGGACCGTAGCCCGGGAGTTACCTATGAAGAAGGTGTCGTGCGATGCGGCGACGATGTCTGGGGCTTTGCGCCGGCGCGACCGGCATGACCGCAGCGCGGGACAAGACCTGGTTCGGCCAGCCGCGCGGGCTGACCATCTTGTTCCTGACCGAGATGTGGGAGTTCTTCTCCTACTACGGCATGCGCACGCTGCTGGTCTATTACATGACCAAGCGGCTGCTCTTCGCCCAGGAGAAGTCATCTTTCATCTACGGAACTTATACGGCGATGGCCTATTTCACACCGATCATTGGCGGCGTGATCGCCGATCGTTGGCTAGGCAAACGCAAGGCCGTGATCATCGGCGGCAGCGCCATGGCCCTGGGCCATTTCATGATGACGTTCGAGCCGCTGTTCTATCCGGCTTTGGCCACGATCGCACTGGGTAACGGTTTGTTCCTGCCAAGCCTCCCCAGCCAGATCAACGATCTTTATCGTGCCGATGATCCCAGGCGCGGACGAGCCTACAACATCTATTACGCGGGCCTCAACCTCGGGGGCTTCCTCGCCCCGCTGATCTGCGGAACGTTAGGCGAGTTGTATGGCTGGCATTACGGCTTCGGCGCGGCTGGTGTGGGCATGTTTGGCGGCCTGGCGATCTATGTCGCAGGCCGCGGGTATCTGCCACCGGAAGGGCCCAAGTGGACCGCCTCGCCAGCATCTGTTCCCGCCGAAGGACGCGGCGACGCGCGCAAACTTGGGCTGTTGCTCTTAGGAGTAGGAATCGCGGCGACCGTCTTCCGCGGCGCCTATGAACAGGTCGGCAACACAATCCCGCTCTGGACGGATGTCGGGGTTGATCGTGCCTTGGGTCGATTCGTCATTCCGATGACTTGGTTCCAGGCGTTGAATCCGCTGCTTGTGATCACGATGACTCCGCTGCTCCTGCTCTACTGGCGCCGGAGGGCAGATGCCGGTCGCGACACGCCGCCGGCACGGAGGATGGCGATCGGGGCGCTGATCGTGGCGGCTGCCTATCTCATGTTAGCCAGCGTCTCCGGAAGCATCGGGCAAGCACGCGCAAACTGGCTCTGGCTGGTTCTGTTCTTTGTCATCCTCACCCTCGGCGAGCTTTACATTCTGCCAACTGGGTTAGGTCTATTTGCGCGGCTCGCGCCACGTCGGCTCGGCGCGACTACGGTCGCGGCTTGGTTTCTGGCCATATTCAGCGGCAGCCTGCTGGCGGGAGCCGTAGGCACCCTTTGGAGCTGGGCCAGTCATACGGGCTTCTTTGTCTTGCTGGCTGGGCTCGCCGCGATCGCGGCAATCCTGCTCTGGCTGCTCGACCGACCGATTCAAGCTTGTGAGGTAAATCAGCCCGCGGAAACGGTCGCCTAAGCCAGACTCCGAATATTCTCTAAATAGGATTGACAATCTCTGATTAGGTCTTAAACATCCTGAATTAGCAAAACCGGGGCCAGTGATAACGGATTGTTCAAGAGAAGGAACTGCCATGAAGACTCGCAAATACATCAGGTCGATCGACACCGTTGCATTGGTTTTAGGCTTTGCTGGTGCACTGACGCTGTCGTGCACTCGCGCCGCCCTCGCGCAGGACACGCCGACAACTAACCAGTCGGTCCAGCCGACTCCGCCGTCTGGGCAATCGCAGGCAACACCATCGCCTTCGCCATCGCCGGGCCAGCCAGGGGAAGAGTCGACGACCGAGCGAATCGTTGTGACCGCGAACAAGGTCGAGGAGAACATCCAGGACGTGCCTGCTTCGATCAGCGTGATCGACGACGTGGAGCTGGAGAACCTGCACGCGACAAGCCTGACCGATTTTGCGCCTTACATTCCGGGGTTGCAGGTTAATTCGGCTGGAACGCCGGGACAGACCAGCATTGCCTTGCGCGGTCTCTCCCCAATCACCGCCGGTGCCACGGTCGCCACTTACATCGATGAGACGCCCGTGGGCTCAAGCGGCAATTTCCAAGTCTCACCAAGTTTCGAGCTCGACCTGCTGCCCTATGACATCCGGCGGGTGGAAGTGCTGCGCGGCCCGCAAGGCACACTGTATGGCGCGAACTCTGTCGGTGGCCTGCTAAAATATGTGACGCTCGACCCGAGTCTGGACACGCGAGAGTTCCACGTGGGCGGCGGTCTCTCTGGTGTCGTAAACTCCGACGAGCCAGGCTGGGATGTCCATATCAGCGGCAACCTGCCGCTCGCTCATGACCAGGTCGGCTTGCGCGCAAGTTATACGCGCAATGAGATTCCCGGTTTCATCGACAATGTCGTGAATGGCGAGAAGAGCATCAACCACGGCACACAACAGGGGGCGCTCATCGCCCTCTTGTGGCAGCCTAACGAGAGTGTGCGTCTTAGGGTTACCGCGCTCGGGCAAAAGATCGACAGCGATAATAATGGGTACGTCGCGCTCGACTCGAAGACGAAGCAGCCTTTGTTTGGCGACCTGACTAATGAGGTGTTCCTGGACGAACCGTTTACCAAGACAATCGGCCTCATCGCCGCGACGCTCGACTGGAATCTGGGCTGGGCCACCTTCACTTCAGCGACCGGCTACTCCAACACCAAGACAGACTTGCGCATCGATGTGACACCGACCTATGGGGAACTCCCGGCTTTGTTGGGACTGACGGGGACGGGACTTTCGGGCTTCGACCTGGGCCTGAACCTCGACAAGTTCAGCCAGGAAATTCGTCTGACATCCAAGCGGGACGGCCGGTTCCTATGGCAGCTGGGCGCCTTCTACACCTATGAGCGGGGCGTTCAAAGCCAGGCCCTCTTCCTGAACCAATTGGACGGCACGCCTTTCGCGGGCCTTCCTGAGCTGTTCAAGGCCGTGCTACCGAGCACCTACCAGGAAGGGGCCTTGTTCGGCAATGCATCGTTCAAGTTCACCGATAGACTTAGCCTGGCCGCGGGTCTTCGCTTTTCTCGCAATGACCAGACCTTCACCGAAATCGCCTCTGGCATCCTTGTGCCGAATGGCACCTTCCCGAGCGGTTCGCGTGAAAACGTTTTCGATTACATGGTCAGCCCGGAATTTAAGTTGGGCAAGGACCAGTTGCTCTACGCGCGGATCGCCACCGGCTATCAGCCCGGTGGACCAAACGTGATCTTGCCGGGCATACCGCCGACAGTCGCCTCGTCCACTGTGACAAGCTACGAAGCCGGGCTCAAATCCGAATTCCTCGACCACCGGGTGCTGTTCGACATTGCTGGCTATCACATCGACTGGAGTGACATCCAGGTCGGCAAAACCGTCAACGGCAACAGCGGTCTGGTCAACGGCGGCGCGGCGACCAGCGATGGCGTGGAGATGACAGCAGCGTTCGAACCGGTTAAGGGCCTGCGCTTCGGTTTGAACGGGGCCTACACGAATGCGACGCTGAGCGGCGACGCACCAAGTCTTGAAGGGCGCGCGGGTGACCGTCTCCCTTTCATTCCTGAGTTCTCCGGGTCGGCGACAGCAGACTACTACGTTCCGCTGGGCAAGAAGTGGAATGCCCATGCTGGGGCTGGCTTCCGCTGGGTTGGAGACAGTTTAACGGAAGTCGAGAGCAGCTCCACCGTTGTCCGCCTCGATAGCTATGGCGCGCTCGACCTGAATGCGGATGTCTCCAACGATCGCTGGACGATCCGCGCCTTCGTCAAAAACGTGACAGACGAACGCGTCTACCAGAATATCTTCTCGATCACGGACTTGTCCGGTAATACTCTTTTCCTCCGAGGGGTGCCGATCCAGCCGCGCACCGTCGGTGTCGAGATTGACTTCAAGTTCTAAGTGTCGCCACTGCTGTCATACCCTTCGGCAGCTAGTCCAATGGGCCAGTCCATGTCACAGTTATCAGTCATGCCTGTTGTTTCCCCCTTACCTCAGCCATTCTTGCTCTTCCTTGGCGACACGACTG
>JACDGM010000105.1 GCA_013815325.1 Chthoniobacterales bacterium | reverse complement strand
GCTGATCGAGCTCAAGGCAGTCGGCGCGCTTTCGCAGGTGCGGCATTTTCGCGAAGGCGATCGAATCTATTCGGCCGGAGACGAGGGCGAGGAGCTTTTCATCATCAACCGCGGCGTCGCCGAGCTGGCCGCGGAAAAAGCGGTCGCGGGTGCGCTGGCAACGGTGCTTTCGCGGGGCGATATTTTTGGCGAGACCGGCGCCTTGATGCACCTGCCCCGCGACCACTTCGCCAAAGCACGCGCGGATCTCAGCGTGCAATGTTTTCGACGGAGCGATTTTCCTGAGCTGCTCCGGCGGGTGCCGTCGTTTTTTCTTTTCCTCTCCGAGAAATTAGCCACCCGGCTTTTTCAAACGACCGAGCTGGTGCGCTCGCACAGCGCCGCTCTCGAACTCACCGGAAGTCTGGCCAATTTTGATGTCGTCACGATTTATCAAACCATTCTGCACTCGAAGCAGACCGGCCTGCTCACGATCGCCGACGACCAAGGCGGGGAAATCTCACAGTTTTATTTCGAGCGGGGAACGCCGCGCTGGGGCCGCTTCGGAGCGCTTATCGGCGAAGAGGCTTTCTGGCAGCTTTTCCTGCACGACGATCAGGCGGCGACGTTTTCTTTCGCGAACGGCGCGGCCAACCAAGAGGCCGGCGTGAACGGCGGCGCGCTCAGCCGCCAGGCCGACGAGATTTTGATCAATGCCATCCACATGCGGGACGAGTTCGACGATCTGCGCAAACGGCTGCGCGACAGCTCGGCCACGCTTCGGCGCAAGCAGCTGAATCTGCTCTGGGACCAGTCCGCGCTGGCTGATTTGCGGCCGGTGGCGGAGGCGATCTGGCAGATCGCTTACAGCCGGCCGGTCGCCCTGAGCGACCTGTCGCGCGAGTGCAAATTTTGCGACCTGAAAATTTACAAGGCCGTTGACGAAATGGTCCGCAGCGGCCTCTTCACGCTGGAGAGTCCCCAGCCGGAGCGGTGCCTGGCCGGGACCTAGCGAACATGAAAATCCATCTCCGCGCCGTTGTTGCGCTGTTCCTCGCGACGTTGTTTCTCCCTGGTTGTTCGATGCTCACGCACAGCGGACGCCAGCAAGCCGCCTACGCGCGCTACGTCAGCAAATCGAGTAAAGGCCGCGTCAAACAACAGCGGCTGTTTCATTCCAACAAACCCGCGATGCCGGTGACCGAGCCGGTCGAATCGAGCGGGCCGGCCGAATCATCCGGTCCGCAGGCTGTCGCCGAAAACGTCCCGTAGCTACGGGCGTTCCACCGGCACAGGCCGGCCCGCCGGATCAACCGCGACGTAGGTAAAGACGGCGCGCGTCACCCGTGTTTGCTCGGTGCGCATGTAGCGTTGCACCCACACTTCCACCGGGATTTTCATTGAGGTGCGGCCGACCGATTCGACCCAGGCGTAGCAAGCGACCGTGTCCCCCACCCGCACCGGTTGGAGAAACGACATTCCTTCCACCGCCACGGTCACGACGCGGGTCCGGGCCATCTTCGAAGCGAGAATACCGCTACCCAGATCCATTTGCGCCATCAGCCAGCCGCCGAAAATGTCGCCGTTGGGATTCGTATCCGCCGGCATCGCGATGGTGCGGATGACGAGTTCGCCCTCGGGAGTTTCGGTGCTGCTGTCCACGGCGGCCACGATAACACGCCCTCCCTTCATGCTCCTGCTCGTAATCATAATCGTGCTCGTGCTCGCCTCAGAGGTGCCGATTACGATCACGAGCGTGAGCACGAGCACGAGCACGAGTTGTAGATGCTTCGCTCTCCGAAACCCGGGTACGCGCGTGAATCGCACCCCTGCGTCCCTTCCTAACGGCTACGCCGTCCCGCGTTCGCAGAACGAAGAGTCTACAGGATCAGCATGCAGTCGCCGTAACTATAGAATCGATAACGCTCCCGTACCGCTTCTGCATAGGCTTGCAAAATCAATTCCCGGCCGGCGAACGCGCTCACCAACATGAGCAGCGTCGAGCGCGGCAAGTGGAAATTCGTGAGCAAGCGATCCACCGCCCGGAACTGGTACGGCGGGTAAATAAATATGTCAGTGGCGCCAGTCTGGTCATGGAGCTGGCCGCCACGCCGCGCGGCCGATTCGAGAACGCGCACGCATGTCGTCCCAACTGCCAACACATGCTCCGCCGAGTTGATCGCCGCGGCTGCTTCCGGCGTGATCGCATAGCGTTCCTCGTGCATGCGATGTCCGGTAATCGTCTCGCTCTGCACTGGCCGAAAAGTACCCGGCCCCACGTGCAGAGTCACGAAAGCGTGCGGCAACTTCGCGAGAATCTCGGGCGTGAAATGCAGCCCGGCGGTCGGCGCTGCAACCGCTCCCGGCGCGCGCGCGAAAACCGTCTGGTACCGGGTCACATCTTCCGCATCGCCCGCGCGGTTGAGATATGGCGGCAAAGGAATCTGGCCGGCACGGAACGGGTCGATCGCGCGTTCAAACCTAACGAGGCGCTCGCCCTCATCGTATATCTTTTCCACCCGGGCGGCGACGCTATCGAGGACCGTTGCTGCGCCGAGGCGCATCTTGCGCCCCGGTTTTACGAGGCACCGCCAACTCTGCGCATCCATCTCCTCGAGAAAGAGGAACTCAATCGCGCCGTCATCGGAGAAGCGCCGCGCCAGCAGCACGCGGGTGTCGTTGAGCACGAGCAAATCGCCTGGCCTAACGAACTCTGGCAGCTCGGCAAAACGCCGATGCGCGATTGTGCCCTGCGCGCGATCGACCAGCATCATGCGCGCATCCTCCCGGCGCAGGAGCGGGCGTTGCGCGATCAACTCCGCCGGCAAATCGAAATCGTAATCCCGCAGCAGCGCACTCATCCGCAGCCACCATCAAAGGGGTTGCCGCCCCGCGCAAAATCTTCAAAGTGATCGGCAGCATGAGCGAGTTTTTCAGCGCCCTAGATTCCGTCCTGAGTGGACTCGGGCAGTTGCAGCGGGAGAGCGATCACCCGCCACGGGCTACTCGCAGCGCTTTGGAACGACTGCGCCTAACGAGTGCGCCGCGGAGGAGCGAAAAGGCCGAACGCCTCGCCCCCCTGCGCGAGCGCGTTGCAGTTTGCACCCGCTGCCCGCATCTCGCCGCTGCCCGCATCCAGACTGTTTTCGGGACCGGGAACCTCGATGCCGACATCATGTTTATCGGCGAAGCGCCCGGCGCGGATGAAGATCGTCTGGGCGAGCCGTTCGTCGGGCGCGCCGGCCAACTCCTCACCAAAATCATCGGCGCGATGGGTTACACCCGCGACGATGTCTACATCGCGAATGTCTTGAAATGCCGGCCAGACACCCCGGGCCGCTCAGCCGGGAATCGCCCGCCCACGCCCGAGGAGATGGCCACCTGCCTCCCCTACCTCGCCGAGCAGATCGCGATCATCGAGCCGCGCGTGCTCGTCGCCCTCGGAGCGACCGCAGTCGAAGGGTTGCTCGAGTTCCGCGCACCGATGAGCCAGCTGCGCGGCCGCTGGCACAGCTATCACGACACCCCGCTCATGATCACCTATCACCCATCCTATCTGCTGCGTAACCAGAGCAATACCGAGAAGCGCAAAGTGTGGGAGGACATGCTCCTTGTGCTCGAGCGGTTGGAACGGCGGATCACCGAAAAACAACGGGGCTATTTCCGTTAGGCAAACCGGCGGAATCCGCCAAAGGGACGCGCTTCGACGCGTCCCGGAGCTGCGGGAAGCATGTCCCTGCGCACCGGACGGCGTGGCCTTGGCCGGCGCGGCGTGCTCGTCCGCCAGCAGCTCTCTGAGCGTGCGCTTGCTTGGAAGTCTTGGGCCAGCAACTCTTCGTCTTCGATCCGGATGCCGAGGCTTTCGAGAAAGGCAGCGAGGCGGATTGAATCGAGCGAATCCATTTGCAGAGGTTCGTCCGGCTTGCTGATCGGCGGCAAAGGCGCGCGGGGCATCAAGATAGTTTTAAGTTCCGATCCGCCCGTGGAAATTCCGGATAATTCCGAAGAGATCGCTGCGGAAGAATTCCTCGAGCGTCCGTTTTTTCCCCAGAGATCGGCACATAGACGTGTTCATAATAACTTTCCAACACACTTCAACCGGATCACCCTTTGATTGGCGGGAAAAAGTCGCCTGGCCCGAGCAATCCATCGTCAGCCTGCGTGCATTTGTCGGCGGCCTTTTCACCTTCAGAATAATTGGAGTGATGCCGTGATGCACTGGCGGAGCAGAAACATCGCCGCGGCGCAACCGCCGGGGCAACACCGATTGTAGGGACGGTCAGTTTGATGATTGCCGCGATCTACGGTCAGACTGGGCGAGGTTCCACCAGGTCCGATATAACGTGATCTTGCTGCTTTATTTTAGCGACGTTCGCCTAACGAGCATGCGAAAGCGCCTGGCAAGGCGCGGGCCCCGCGCATAAGCTGCGAGCGCAGAGCCGCCGATGTGGCGAAATGGCAGACGCAACGGACTTAAAATCCGTTTGAGAGAAATCTCAGTGCCGGTTCGAGTCCGGCCATCGGCACCTGCAAAAATGGGGCATAACGAGAGAAGATATTCCAAAGGATTGTAAATCGCAGTGACATTCGAACGGACTCGCGAGCTTCTCGTCAGGTATTCTCGGCTGCCCTTCGCCGAATTGATACGCTTGGTGAGGAAACCGACAAATCACACCAGCCAGAACGGGGCGCGGTGTGAGTCAATGAAGATGGGCCGATCAGCGCGCGGACCGAACTGACATTCCTCGCGCGACGAACAAGCCAATTGCAGGAAATCACGTCATAGAGGGTTCCTTCTAGGGCGATCCGTCGGGGGCCTTTACAGTTGCTTCAAATGCGCGAAAATACGTATAGCCCTAAGTGCCCGCGTAACGGCTATTTATGACATTCCACACTCAGTGGCATCAGTTCTGCTTTCCGTAATATCCATAATGCTGGACCTGGACTACAGCGATCCATTAACAATAAAATAAGAGAAAAATAAAATGAAAATACGAAACCTGTTTATAACGTTAGTCGCAACTGCCTTTGCTGGGCTCGGCCTCGCGACTCCGCAAGCTCAAGCGAGCCAAATCAATGGTGCCATCACCTTCGCAGGCGGGGCAATATTCGATACAAACTCGCTGGCGACTGCAACAAGAGTTAACACCTTCGAGAACGTCAGCGTGATGAGTCGCGACGGCGATTTTGCGCCGTTCGTCAATGTAGGTGATGCCGTCAGCACGACAGCGCCGTACATCTTTGTGCCTTCGACGCCGACGCCGGCTCTCTGGAGTGTGGGAGGCTTCACCTTCGACCTGGCAAATTCGGTCGTTGTGCTGCAAACCTCGAGTTTCCTCGCCATCACCGGGAGCGGAACGATTTCGGGGAACGGCTTCGACGCGACCCCCGGCACATGGAGCTTCACGTCGCAATCGCCGGCTGCGGGCGGCATTTTTAGCTTCTCTGCCGGGTCTAATGCCCAAGGGGTGCCAGAAGGCGGGAGTACCGTCGCATTATTGGGCCTCGGACTCGCGGGCGTCGCACTGCTCCGCCGGAAGGCAGCCTGCGCGTAAGCTCAAACTTAGCAGTACAAGTTGCCGGGCGGGAGAAATTCCGCCCGGCATTTTTTTGCCCCTATCGGACCTTCCGAGCCACCACCTGCGCATTCACGACCGCGTTGCGCTCACCGGTGGCTGATCCAGACGGTTTGGCTCCCTAGCGCAACAAACCAGGACGACTTTAGCGTGTGCCTCCGTCACCACCGCGCGGCTGACGGCAGGCGAGGATCGAGTCTTGGCCAGGCAAATCGCGTCGGAAACCCCGGCGACGTTCTCAGATTGGCTTGCGTCATCGACCGACTGCGCCGCGGCGTCTTCCCGAAAACCGTGACCGGCGTCCCGACTTCCACCGCGTTGAAAAAAGCGATCGCATTGTCCTCCGGTAAGCGCACACAACCATGCGAGGCGGGATAACCGGGTAAATAACCCGCATGCATTCCAATTGATGCATTGAAGCGCATGAAATAACGCATCGGCGCCGGGACGAATTTTCCCCCACGCGGCACCGGCATGTCTGCGTCTGCATCGCCAACCAGAGTATTGCCGCGCGCATCGACTATTTTGCCGTAGAGCGTCGAGAAATGGCTGCGTTCTTTCTCGACGACCTTAAAGGAGCCGGTCTCGGTCAAATGACCGTAACGGCCAGTGGCAATCGGGGTGGAAAGCACGGCGCGTCCGTCGCGAATCAAATAGGCCATCTGCTCCTGGAGATCGATCTCAACCGCAGAAGAAGCGCCAGATTTCGCCGAAGCGCCGCCAATTCCGAAGGCGGCAACTAACAAGAGGGATAACCAGCGCGCTGGCACACGTTAATTAAAACCGCTTTCCCGATCGGAGCAACCGCTTACGCACAGCTGCGCTCGCTCGTCCCCGGCGGTTACGCAGACCGGCGAAATTGGAGAGATGACACAATCCGGTTGATCTAGCTATCAATGCCGCAATCTTCTGCGTGAGGAGCAGCATCTGAATAACTATTGCTCGCACCATGGCGGGTGTGGTAACTCTCGAAGTATGCCCATCCGTTACCAGGAACCGGTCTTCACCATAGGCAGAGAACCGCTCGCAGCCGGGACGATTGTCCTTCGAAATTTCATGAGAGCCCGCAGACAATATGAGAGGCAACTCAGATGGAATAGAGTGACTTCTCGTCTTCGTCTATTTCAGCGATGCCCGGTGAAGACGATGCCGACGAATGTCAATGTATCCGGGCACTTAGAGCGCCCGAAAACCCTTAGTCTTCACGAATAAATCAGACGGCCCATAGCCGGGTCGCCGTCCCATGGAAGCCGGTCGGCTGAGCCGTTGGCATTCGCAGAGTTGTCTTCGCAGCCGCAAAGGCTGGCAACGCGTGAACGGGAGAATGACAGTGGTCTGGCTTTCATAGTTAGGATGTTGACTGAGGCTAAAAAACCCTTTAGCTCGGCGTGAAGAGTAACGGCACTTGCGGTCGGTTGTCACTAATTATTATTATGCCAAAGGAGAAAGAAAAGACACTCTAACGAAAATGTGTAAGAACAACGGAACTAAGTACCGGTCCGATTACTGTTAACCAAGTGGCAACCGTGACCCGATTGCGCAGCCCGAACGGGTAAGCGACTGGCCAGCGGGCGAAATCAAAGATCCACCAACCGCCGGTGAAAGGGCTGAAGTTGCCTGACACCGGGCAGCCACCATCGAGCGAATCTGCTCCAGGTGCTCATCAGTGATTGCTGCGGGGCGGGTCGATTATGTTGTGTGGCGTAGGCGGCAACATGCTGATTGAATTCTGCGGCGTCCGCAGCATTTCCGCTGGCGCTATCCGTATCGAGTAGTCCTACAAGATGCTCGGCTGCGAGTATTTCATCTGGGAGTCTGCCTCGGGAGCCTTTGCCAGTCGTTTCTGCATCTCCTAACCGGAAGCAAGGAGTCCGTAAAATCCTCGCTCGAATCTAAGCAGGCATTCGGCGGCATAGTGTCTGAGGTCATGAAAAGCGAAGAAGAGCCGCGTCTGCCCCGTTCCGTTGCCATGTGACCGAGCATCGGCACGAGTGCACTTTGGAGCCACGTCTACAGCCTAACGAGAACAAGATTAGCTGGCGGGCGGCTAGAGGGAGTTTAAAGAACTCCGACCTTAACGTCGCGGCACCGTTCCACACCGGGCTAGTTGCTAATAATGGTTGCCCGTTTCGAGGTCATCCCGATCGTTGTGTGTGATCATGCTCCCCTCGCCAGCGCGGTCCTGTATTTTCTTTATCTCGTCCAAGTCCATGCGGATCGTGCGCGTCGTTCCCGCACCTTCCTCGGCCCAGTGCCCTCCGGGATTGCTCCCGGTCTCTCCCCTAACGAAGAAGTAGCGCCGGCCGTTGATCACTTTGACGTTGTCACGCGCCAATCCCCGCGCGCTCTCGATCTGCCCGCTGATCTTCATCGCGTTTTTGACCTCCATCTTTACGGCCACGCCGCCGGCCGCGAATTTCTCTCCGGCAACGGCATTTGAGATGAGCGGCTTTTTGCCCGCAATAGAATGAGCATGAATTGGTCACCTTTCACCGCCGCGCTTTTCGCGTTGAACTGCACGACGTATTGGCCTGGGCGAAGATCCCGTCGCGAACGTCCCGTTTGCTTTCGTCGCGCCTTTAAAAGCGAGCTTGGAGTTCGTATCGGATACGGTCAGGTCCATCAGGGGAATGCCGTGCACGGCAGAGGCGCCAAGTAGGGTGAGAATGAGCAAAACGTTGCGAGCCATGGTTTTCATGCGGCGATAACGTCGAACCGCCGGGAAGCTGGCAATCTTTTAAATCCAAGTTCGCGCCGCCTTCACATCGGATCGAGTTTTGCGTTCGTTTGCGTTTGCGGAATGACGCGCCTTTTCTGTCTTATGCCGTCACGTCCTGAAACGAAACCCGGCCATATCGTCGTTGGGACGGCGAGCTGGTCGGACCCGAGTTTTATCGAGCGCTGGTATCCGCCGAAGCTGCCCGCGCAGGAGCGGCATACCCTGGTATGCGCGCCATTTTGAGATGGTGGAAGTTAACTCCACTTTTTATGCCGTCCCCGATCAGCACCTGGTGGAACGTTGGTGTCGCGCAACGCCGGACCGGTTTCTCTTCGACGTGAAATTGCATCGATTCCTCTCGCACCACGCGGCCCCGCTGAAATCGCTCCCGCCCGCTCTGCAACGCGAGGCGCGCGCCGACCCCAAGGGCAAGGTGCAGCGGACCGCGCAGCTCGAGGAATCGCTGCTTGAGCAAGTGATCCATTCCACGGCGCCGTTGCGCGATGCGGGGAAGTTTGGCGTCTTTTTGTTGCAGCTCTCGCCGGCTTTTTCGCCGCGGCAGCACGAGCTGAGCGAACTCGACGCGCTGGTCGATAGCCTAAGCTCGTTAGGCTTGGCGGTCGAATTGCGGAATCGGAATTGGCTGCAAGACGAGCAGCTCGCGCAGACGCTGCGATATTTCCGGCGATGCAAAAGCGCGCTCGTGCTTGTCGATGCACCGCCGGGCGAGCATTTCACCCTTATGCCGAGCGATCTCGATGAGGTGACGAATCCAAGGCTGGCTTACCTGCGTTTGCATGGCCGCGATCCGGCAGCCTATTTGCGCGGTAAGACAGTGGCGGAACGTTTCCATTATGACTACAACGACGAGGAGATTGCCGAACTCGCGGGACGCGCGCGGAAGCTGGCGCAAGGCGCTAAGTCGGTTCATGTCGTCTTCAACAACAACGCGCTCGATTTTGCGCCACACGCCGCCGCGCGGATGCGCGCAGCTCTCGGCCAGCTGACTCGTCCGCCACCGCGACAGCAGGATTTGTTTCGTTAGGCAAGCAAACGTCATCGTGTCAGAAGCAGCAAGAATCTCCCGCGCTTTAGCCCGCTTCCGTCGCTGGTTGCGCCGAGTTTACGTCCGCCTGGTCAGGATCAACGATACCCCGCACTCGATCGCGCTCGGCGTCGCGATCGGAATCTTTTTTGGATTCTCGCCCCTCTGGAGTTTGAAAACGCTGCTCTCCATCGGAGTTGCGTGGCTCTTCAAGAGCAACAAAATCGCCGCCGCAATCAGTGTGAACTTGCACGATCTGATCCTGCCATTTATGCCGGCGATTTACCTTTGGGAGTACAAATTCGGCTTCTTGGCGATGTACGGACATCTTCCGCGCCGCGTTCGTTTTTGGAATCTTGCGCTGCGCGATTATCTACACTGGGAAACTTTCTTTTCGGTCGGCCGTCCCCTTCTGATCGGTTCGATTATTCTCGGTCTGCCCTCGGCCGCGCTGACCTACCTGATTTGTCGCGGCCTGGTCACCCGCTCGCGCGTCGGGAAGGCGAGGCGAAGCGGCGCCGCGTCCTGAAATTTTCGGAGCGGCGGCACGGGAGTTGCATCATCGAAGAAGTCGCTGGCGTCCATCTCAGAGAAGGAATCCGGCGTCACTTCCAAACCTATGAAATTCTTCAGCCTCATCGCCTCCAGTCTCCTGCTATGTTCGTGCGCCGACATGGTTGTCACGAGGACCTACAACTCATCGACCAGCGCCCGGACGGAAGTAGATGCCAAGGATTTTGGTTCGCAGGAAACGGTGCGTTATGAGACCAATTGCGGCGTCGGAGCGACTAATCCAACAGCCATTTATATCCGGCCATTCTGCATCGGCGGCGCCATTTTCCGAGGCGACGAAACCGCTTCTGAGGGCGAAATGCCAATCCGCAAAGCGCTGACTCCGGTCGCCTTCGCTGCCGATCTCAAGGAAGAGCTGAGCAAGCTCGCGCCCGCCCGCATCCTCGCCGATGATGAAGTGCCGAAAGTCGGCTGGCTGGTCGAAGGCCAGTTTGATCTCGTCGATGGCGGTGACCCGGTGGCCCGTTTCTTCTTCGGACAATTCGGAGCTGGCCGATCCTTTCTTGTCTTGCACGTGAAGGTGACCGACGTGGTCGCGCGCCGCGTGGTTTACGAATTTGACATGGCTGGCGGCAGCCGTGGCCAGGGCAAGCTTGGCACGATTCGCGCGAGCGGTCTCGGCAAGGCGACGCCGTTCGATCTGCGCAACGCCGCCGAGCGCGTCCTCCTTGTCCTCAGCCCGGATCCGTTCCGCTTCGGCGCGCGCTCCTCCGTCACTCTGCGTTAACATAAAGTGGTCGTTAGGCGTAGCCTTCGCGGCAGATGTTGCGGTTGCCAAGCAAAGGCGTCCAGTTAAGGTGCAGCGATTTTGAGTGGCTTAAGCATTATACGTCGCAAATTGGTTGCGGTTTCCGTCCTTCTCGCCCTCATCGGCGCGATCGCGGTGCGGATCGAGGCGGCCGAGTCTTACATCACGGTGGATGCGACCACCGGCCACATCCTGGCGCAGCAGGATGCGGGGAAAAAGCGCCAGGTCGGCAGCCTAACGAAGATTGCGACCGCGATGGTGGTTCTCGATTGGGCGGGCAAACAGTCGGGTGATCTCGCGCAAGTTGCGACCATCCCAAACGCGGCTTTTGCCGGCACGAGCGAGAACAACATTGGGTTGCAACCCGGCGATACGATCACGCTGCGAGACCTGCTCTACGCCGCGCTTGTGCAATCGGATAATGTCGCTGCTTACACCCTGGCCGATCATGTCGGGCGAAGTCTGGAATCGACTCTCGGGCCGGGCACAGCCGACGCGCAGGCGCCGCCCGCCAATATCGTTGTGCAGCAAATGAACGCGCTCGCCAGACATCTCGGAATGGAACGGACCCGCTTCCTCAACCCGAGTGGCCTCGACTCCCAGGAAAAGCCATACTCGACCGCAGCCGACATCGCCCGGCTCACGCGCTACGCGATGAACAACGCCGGCTTCCGCTTTTACGTTTCGCAAAAGGAACGGGAAATTTCCATCGGCCGCGGGCCGGCGCGGCTGCGCTACATGCTGCGCAACACGAACGAGCTTCTCGGCACGGACGCGATCGACGGAGTGAAAACCGGCCGGACACAGCAGGCAGGGGACTGTCTCGTGCTTTCTGCGGCACGCGCCTCCGAAGTCCTGCAACAAGGCACCACCACCCTTGTCACGCCGCGCCGCTTGATCGTCGTTCTGCTCGCCAGCCCGAACCGTTTTGGAGAGGGCGCGCAGCTCCTCGCGCGCGGCTGGCAATCTTACGAGCAATGGGCGGCGGCTGGCCGGCCTAACGACCCTAGGCAGTCGCTCGTCCCGCCTAACGAACGATGAAGCCGCGGATCGGCGTCCTCACCAGCGGTGGTGATTGTCCGGGATTGAACGCAGTCCTGCGCGGCGTCGTCCTGGCGGCGGAAAAACTGGGTTGGGAAGTCATCGGCTTCAAGGACGGCTTCGAAGGGCTGCTCCCGCCGGGCGGATTTATCATCCTCGATCGAGCCCGCACCGACGGCATCATGTCGTTAGGCGGGACGATTATCGGCACGACCAATCGCGGCCATTTCGTCGCGAAAATCGGCGCCGGCGATCGCGCGGTCGTGGCCGCGGAAGTGATCGAGAAAGCGCGAGAAGTGCTCGCGGAATTGGGGGTCAAAATACTCATTATCGTAGGGGGCGATGG
>JACDGM010000200.1 GCA_013815325.1 Chthoniobacterales bacterium | reverse complement strand
ACAGCGCAGTAGTAGCCTCGGCTCCACTCATCCCTAACCAGTCGATCCAGCGAATGCCTACCCGGCGAAGGTTGGAACTGCAATTTACGCTTGGGGCGGGTAGTCATCGCTGATCTCCGTCGTTAGCAGCCTTGGTCATCCGTTCGCGGATAGCGTTGAGCAGGCGCTCTATGTCCGGGCAACCCCATGTGCCACCTTTGCCGCTCAACACTGCGCGCGGACCCGTCAGAAGGTCGTCTAGCCACGTAGTAGGCACGCAGGCAATTAGTCGGCTGCTAACCATGCGATCCAGCGAACGGGCTTCGGTGTGATCTTGCGCAGTCCTTATGTGTCGGAGCGCGGCCTCCAGTTCGCATACCCAGTCGATGATGGCAACGTCTCCCCGAGGTGGAGCCGCGGCGGTTTCTTTATCGCACGTCCAGCAAAGTCCGAAGTGTTGAATATCGTGTTTGTGGCAGTAGCCAGTCATGTAGTTTTTCCTTTCGAGTTCTATTGAGCGGGGAGCCGCGCCATATCTCCGCCGTTAGGGACGGATGAGGACCGCTACAGCGCAGTAGTAGCCTCGGCTCCACTCATCCCTAACCAGTCGATCCAGCGAATGCCTACCCGGCGAAGGTTGGAACTGCAATTTACGCTTGGGGCGGGTAGTCATCGCTGATCTCCGTCGTTAGCTGTCCTCGCACATTGCTTCGTTCACGGCTTCCCTCAGCGTATCTGCCGTCACACTGTCCGTTCCTCGGCATCCGTCCGTGCGGATGGTGTAGCCCAGTGGCTCCATGCCGTATTCCGATTCCACGTCGGGATCGTCGTTGAAAGTTATTTGTGCCGACGGGCAGTTCTTTATCAGCTTTTCGAGGTAGTCGAAAAGCTCGGTATCCGTGCGGACAGTTAACAAGTCGATGATGGCAACGTCTCCCCGCTAACTTTGACTTTCGATCCGTCCTCGAACTGGACGAGGGCTTCGTCGTCCGCGAGGCGCGAGATTTGCTTCAGGCTCTTTCCGATGAACTGCTTTTTGGTAGTGTCTAGGTGTTGATACATTGCATTGGTTCTTTCTTGTTCACTGTCTGAGAGCTATCGTCGGCACCACTGCTCAAGGTCTCGCAGTCGTGCCTTTGGCGCGGCTCTACTGCCATGCTCACTGAGGTATCACCGTGCAACTTGCTCGCAGCGTTCACGGCTTTTTCGTATAGTTCTTCATTGCTCATAGGCTCATCGTCCGCCGTTGTGTTGCGTTAGGCTAGAAACCGCGCCCGCATCTCCGCGGCAAACTCGACAATCGGCGCGAGCAACTCCAGCGCAGTGCGCGCCTCCTCCTCCGTCCACTCGGCAAGCCCCGGCGCGATCTGCCGTTGCAAGATCTCCCATTGCTGCCGCAGCCCCTCAAACGTCGCCAAGCCACGCGTCGCATGCCCCGCGCGCATCGACTCAATCCGCGTTACCACCCCTTTCTTGATACTCTCTTGCAGCTCCGCCGCGCTCAGCTCATGCTTCACCGCCAGCTCCGCCCACATCCGCTGACCCGTCACATCCTTCTGCTTCACCTTCGACAACACAAAATGATGCTCCGGCGAGAGCGCCGGATCGCGCACCTCCAGTTTATTCAGCGACTCCATCGCCTTCAGCTCGCCGAACTCGATCTCCAGTTGCTCCGCCGCCTCCCGCACCACCTCATCGCCGAAATTCTTCCGGCCATACTGCAACCAATTCGTCTCCCAAAACACCACCGCCTCCCGCGCCTTGCGCAAGTAACGGCCCGCCTCCACCCATTGCTCCCGCATCAACCCCTCCGGCAGGATCATCTCCCGCGAAGTCCAGCGAATCCCCGCCGGCAGCCGCAATTCAATTTGTTGATTCATAAAGTCGTAACTCAGGCATCTCTGCCTGACGGGTCGCGCAGGCTTCCAGCCTGGTCGGTCTCCCGCTCAGCCCGCGTCAGCCCCGTCTCCACAAAAGCAATCCGCGCCGCGGAATACTTCGCGCACGCCTCCGGGCTCTTCCCGAAAATCCTGACCGTTGACGGCAATGCATTGTCCCAAAAACGTTTGTAATGACTGAGTAGCGCCCGTGACCGCGCTTCCTTCGGATGCCCCTTCGGAAACAACCGTCTCGCGACAGCGGCCATGCTCTGCACCCCATTCATCCGGCTCGCCAGACCAAACGAAAACGCCAAACCCCACACCTTCGCCGCCATATCCCCATTCGGCTGCAAGAGCACCGACATGATCTTCGCAAAGTCGTGCACGAACCGCTCCTGCCACGCCCCGGCCATCTCCGCATCGTGCCAAGCCTGAATCCGCGCGGCCGCAGCCAGGGGAATCCCAAAATTCTCCGCCATGATCTCGTGCGGCTTATCCGTCAGCTCAGCCATATCGGGCACAAAAGCCTCATGGACCGTCCGGCAACCATCCACCGAGTCGCCATTTACATAAGCAAAGATACCCGGCTTCATTTTAATCCAGGTGCATCCGATGCATGAGCAGACGATGCCGATCCCTGGC
>JACDGM010000199.1 GCA_013815325.1 Chthoniobacterales bacterium | reverse complement strand
GCTGCATCAGACGTTGAGCGCGACGATGTTGTACGTCACGCACGATCAAGTGGAGGCGATGACGCTGGGCGATCGCATCGTGGTGCTCGAAGGCGGTCACGTGAAGCAGATCGACACGCCGATGAATCTGTATGAGCGGCCGAGGAATACGTTTGTGGCGGCGTTCATTGGCAGCCCGTCGATGAATTTATTGAGCGGTGCGCTGGCCGCGACGAGTGCCGCGGGCGCGCCGGGCGGCGTCGAGTTTCGCGCAGCGGACGGCGCGTTCACGATGG
Organism: Chthoniobacterales bacterium; assembly: GCA_013815325.1. Classification (GTDB taxonomy): domain Bacteria; phylum Verrucomicrobiota; class Verrucomicrobiia; order Chthoniobacterales; family UBA10450; genus Palsa-1392. The sequence goes on along the minus strand of JACDGM010000199.1, from coordinate 2,227 downwards.
CGCTCGGCGCGAACTGGGGAGCGCGGCTAGCGACGCGGCTCGGGAAGGCGGTGATTCTGGGAATTCGTCCGGAGGATATTCTGATCCTGCCGGAGGGGAGCGTGACGGAGCGCGTGGGCACGGTGCGCGTGCAGCTCGATGTGGTGGAGCCGCTGGGGAGCGAGGCGTTTCTCTCGGCGCGCGTTGGCGCGAAGGAGATTACGGCGCGGGTGCCGCCGCGGGGGTTACCGAGTGCGGGGAGCGAGGTGGAGCTGGTGTTCAATGCGGAGCGGCTGCATTTCTTCGATGCGGAGAGCGGGGAGACGTTGTGGGGGGAGTAATGATGTCGGGTGGCTTAAGCTCGTCGCTTTCAATTGTGCGCTCGCTCGAATAGAGAACACCCTGCTTCGCTTGGGCACTTTCTCACAGGCAAAAGCCGGAGCGTTGTTAGCGATTCTTGAAAAGCTCACCCACGACTCCCGCAAATACCACACACCTGAGGCTGAAGCGCCAATGGTCAGGTTCGAAGGAGTCGTGATGAACCATTGATCGAGCTGCGGGTTGTCGCGATCGGTCCTAAAAAGGATTTCGGACCCTCCGTCGAACACCGTTGATAGTGACAGGTCGTTGGCGTCGACGTCAATGCGAGGCGCGTTCGGTCTGGAGCGAAACGAGATGTCGCACCCCCAGGAGGAGATCACCCATTCGTCTCGATCGGGGAGGAGATCTGGTTTTCGTGGTGGCGGCTTGGGAATAGGTTGACCAAGGTCAAGTACGATGCCGTCTGCATATGTCTCTCGCCATCGTGACAATTTCTTACCGACCAGTTCTTGCGCTCAGCGAAAACCTCGACATCGCCGGTCCCGAAAGTGCGCTCGAACGGCTCAATTTGAGGCTTGTTCATTTTGGATTTCCCAAAAATTCCTTAGCCAAATCAATTAGATCTTTGAATCCCTCAACGATCCTACCGGCCGCCTTCTCTGAGTGAATGTAATCGCGGTAATCGCCGCGCTCCTCATCTGTCGACTTTCTTCGGAGAACTCGCCGGATTGCTTGATCCACCTGATGGATCTCGTCTTTGCCAGCAGCACCTTGCGTCAGTAAGTGCGCCGACGACGGCGCCAACCGCTGCGCCCTTGACGCCGCCGACGGCTGCTCCACTCATGACCCCCGCACCTCCACACGCTAGAGCGAGCAGCCCTCCTGGGCTGCATAGCGTCATTCCGCCAGCGGCCTGTCCCACCTCCGAACGCGGCGCCAGCGACAGAGTCTGGCCCACGTGAACTGGACGGATCACAAACAAATCCCAGGGAAGCTCCGCGCGATCTACCAAGCGCCGAGCGAAGCCGCCGCGCGTCTCGTCCTTACTAAGCTGGAGGATGAGGCTGCGGGCAAGCTGCTCTATCCCGCGCTTCCAACGCCGTCGTGCAACTCGGCCCCACGCAGCATGGCGAACGGCCATGCAGAACATCACACTCCTCGTTGGCGACCGCTTGCCAGCGTCGGAGTGGTCACCGCTCATACACAGAATTTTTTAGACTCCCGAGAGAAGTGCAGCTTCAGTGGCTCGCCACACCTGTCCTCGACCTTCATGTCACACTCGCCGTACCCACTCTGCGATGTACTTGAAGCTTTCTTGATTCTCTCGTCTAAAGTGCACCTCGACTCGCTCGCCAGGTGAGAGAACTGTTGGGTCCTTCGACAAGAATGTTCCGTGCCACGGTTCGTTTCCGAAGACCCGTATGCTCCCATCCCCTGCGCGAACGGCGGCAATTTGTTCGCCTGATTCCGAAGTCACGTATCCATTCGTTGCAACTACGGTGAAGTGAAATCAAACGTCATCAGGAGCGAGTGCATCGACGCTGATCGCTCCGTAACCTTTGTCAGTCTTACTCCACTTAACCATTCCGATGGAGCTGTGGCGCGTGCCTCTTGGCTCTGCTGCTGACTTTCCCGAATGCGAATCTGCATCCGATTCAGAACCGCTGGTTCTCATTGGCCTCCCAGATGTCGGCGTGCGCCTCGGTGAGCAATTTCGAGTACGAGTGCGTGGACATGGTGTTACCGAATAATCATGGCGACACCCAATGTGCTCGGTCGCCTCACGTCATCCTAAGTACGATCTGAACCGCCCCGGGTTTCTCGGAGACTCAGTTAGTTGAGTGTCCCAGCAGTTGCTGGTGCTGTTTCGAGTTGAGCAAACTGCGCCTCATATGCTACTGGGGGAAGATAGCCGAGCGGTTCGAGC
>JACDGM010000104.1 GCA_013815325.1 Chthoniobacterales bacterium | reverse complement strand
AAAATGTGGGTCAGGTTCATGATCGAAAAGGCTTCGCTGCTTTGCATTCGAGTTACGCTCGCGCCTCTTATTCCCGCGTCAGCAAAGGATTCGTAGGACGTTCGCGAGATAAGGCTGAACTCTCCCAGCTCGTCTCTTCATGAGCTCCCGAGACTCACCGGCAGAGACAGGTGATGCCGCAATTCGCGCCCTCAGCCGCGTTGTACCGGCGCCGATCACCGGCGTTTTGCGCAGCCACGCGCTGAGGAATAGATCGAACGCGCACGGCCTCTCAGCTCTTGATGGCAACAACGACCTCCGACCCGACGATCGCGGCGCACGAGCCCGCCCCGGAAGAATCACCCCTGGAACGCGCAGGCGAAAAGATCTGGCGCACGCTGAGCGGCAAGTCGCCAGGCGGCGCTTTCGGTGCGCCGGGCGCGGAGCCGCGCTGGACGCGCAGCACGAAAGAAGGAATCGGCACCGCTTATCACTCGAGCTGCCGCCTCTGGTTTACGATTTCGCACGGGATCGTGAACGAGATTTACTATCCGCACGTCGATCAGCCGAACACTCGCGATCTGCAATTTCTCATCACCGATGGTGAAAGTTTCTGCCATGAAGAACGGCGCGATCTCGACCACCAGATCGAGTGTCCGGAGGAGGGCGCTCTGCTTTATCGCCTCACGAATACGGACCGCGCAGGACGCTATCGCATCATCAAGGAGATCGCGGCCGATCCGCATTCCTCCGTCTTGCTCGTGCAGACGCGGGTGGAGATCCTCGACGACTCGTTAGGGGAAAAGTTGCGCGTATTTGCCCTGCTCGCGCCGCATCTGAAGCGCGGCGGTCGGCATAACTCGGCCGCGATTTGCAACAATGGCGGCCGGAGCTTTCTCCGTGCCTGGCGCGACGACTTGCACATGGTCATGGGTTGTCGGCCCGAGTTCACGCGGCGCTCAGTCGGCTATGTAGGTGCAAGCGATGGCTGGCAGGATTTGCAGAATTTCAGGATGGATTGGGAATTCCCCGAAGCACGCGATGGCAATCTCGCGCTCACCGCCGAGCTTGATCTGAGTCATGGCGGGGAATGCACGGTCGCGGTCGCCTTCGGCCAGAGCGAACAGAGCGCCACGGCCAAGCTGGTGCAATCGTTAGCCGCGCCTTTCGCGCGCCACCGCGCGACCTACGTCGAGCAATGGAATCGCGCGCGCATGTCACTCGATTTCAGCGCGCACACGGGCGACGGCGGGCGCCTTCATACCCTCAGCCGCTGCCTGCTCCTCGCCCATGAAGACAAAACATTTCGCGGCGCGATGGTGGCTTCCATGAGCATTCCCTGGGGCGAGACGAAAGGGGACGATGAAATGGGCGGTTACCATCTCGTCTGGCCGCGCGACCTGGCGCAAAGCGCGGTCGGCTTGTTGGCTGCCGGCCAGGTCGATACTCCGCGCTCCGCCCTCCTCTGGCTCGCCTGTTTGCAGGACTCCAATGGCGAGCTGCCGCAGAATTCCTGGGCGCGCGGCGAGGCCTTTTGGATGGGCTTGCAAATGGATGAAGTGGCCGCGCCGATTCTGCTCGCCTGGCATTTGAAAACGGCGGATGCACTCGATCTTTTCGACCCTTGGACGTTGATTGCGCGCTCCGCGAGTTATCTGATGCGTTACGGTCCGAAAACCCGGCAGGAGCGCTGGGAAGAAACGTCTGGTTATTCGCCTGCCACTCTCGCCGCAATGGTAGCGAGTTACGTTATCGCGGCGGAATTCGCTCACGCGCGAGGCGATGAAAATGCGGCGCAGTTTTCCCTCGATTATGCCGACTGGGTCAATGCGCATCTCGAAGAATGGACCGTGACCACGCACGGCGAGTTGGTTGAGGGTAAGCCGCGCCATTACCTGCGCATCACTCCGGCGGATTGTCATGATCCCGGTCAGTTCGCCGAGCCCGACACGGCCCTCTTGGCGATCGCGAACGGCGCTGGCGAACACCTCGCGCGTAACGTAGTGGGCGGAGAGTTTCTCCATCTCGTAAGGCTGGGGCTGCGCGATCCGCACGATCCGCTCGTGGTCGATTCCCTCACCGTCCTCGATGCCACGATCAAACACGATCTGCCACAGGGTCCATGCTGGCAGCGTTACAACCATGATCGCTACGGCCAGCACGCGGATGGCGCGGCCTTTGACGGCGATGGCATCGGTGGCGCCTGGCCGTTGCTCACGGGTGAGCGCGGTCACTACGAGCTGGCGGCAGGCCGCGACCCGCTGCCGTTCATCAAGACAATGGAAGGTTTTGCAAATGCCGGCGGGATGTTGCCGGAGCAGGTGTGGTTCGGCGACGAGTTGCCGGGCACGCCCTTCAAGCCCGGCGCGCCCACCGGTTCAGCGATGCCGCTTTGCTGGACCCACGCCGAATATCTCACCCTCGTGCGGAGCCGCGCCGATGGTGCGCCCTTCGACCGCGTCGCGCCAGCTTACGAGCGGTATGTGAAACAACGCACCGGCTCCGCGATCGAAATGTGGACTTGCGCGCATCCCATTCCGCAGATGGAGGTCGGTAAAACGCTGCGCGTTATCACCGCGAGCCCGGGAGAAATTCGCTGGCGCGTGGACGAAAGCACGGCGGGTGAGATGACGGCCAAAGAAACGGCCTTCGGACTTTGGTATGCGGATTTGCCGACGACTACCCTATCCGTAGGCGGTGCCATCGAGTTCACGCTTGCGGGGGGAGAAAACCAAACTCGCGAAACCCATCGCGTCGCAATTGCTGAGCCGCGACGGCTGTGATTGTGCGCTTATCTCCCGACCTTAATCTGCTCGCGTTGCGCAGGCGTGAGCCATTGCAGCGCTTTGACTGGATCTTCGCGGGCAAACGCGTTGACCTTTGTCGCCTGCTCGGGCGTGAGTCGGAGACGGGAAAAAGGAGTGCCTTCGATTTGCTTTTTTTGGTCATCGCTTGGCGCAGGGCGATAGCTTTTGTCGAGCGGAGCGCCGTTCGACACGCCAGCTGGCGGCGGCTGCGTTTCAGCATCGAGATGTATCCTATCAGCGACGCCTGCCTGGCTGGCGCGCCGGGCGAGGTCTTCGAGCGAGACTTGTTCCGGCGCATATTCCACCAACGTGACTTCCCGTCCTTTGAAGAACCCGGCCTCGGTGCGCATGACGCCCTCGATTTGCCCCAGCTTCATTTCACCAGTCCAGAAGCAACTCTGCGCGAAAGCGACCCGTTTCGTCGCGACCTTTCTGGGAGCGGAGGCCTCCTGCGCCGCCAGTCCGGTGGCTTGGCCGAGAAGAGCGGTCATAAGCAAAAATGGTATTTTCATGAGCGAAAGGTCTGCGGCGATTGTTCCGTTGGATGATGTTAGGAGGTGACGAGGATGACCATTATTCCGCCAGTAGCGCCAACTGATCTTTGCGCTAATGCAAACTGCGGAGGTGCGAAGTGAACCGCGTCGCGATGATCATCGACGTCGGTCCTGGTTTGGGGGCGGCGCTCGGGCGTAGGCTTGCGCGTACCGGTTGCAGTGTGGCGCTGGTCGCGCGCAATCCGGCCTTCATCAACGAGCTGGGGCACGAACTCCAGTCGTTAGGCCAACCGGCGCTAGCGATCGTGGCTGATGCCAGCCGTCCCGCTGAGATCGCGGCGGCGGTGGCACGGACGCGCGCGGAACTCGGAGCGATCGAAGTGCTGATACACAACGCGAGTTCGTCTTCCGGTGACGGCTTGCTGGGAACGAGTGCGGAGGAGTTCGAAGAGACCTGGCGAGTCGCCGCGCTCGGCGCTTTCGTCGCCGCGCGCGAAACCGCGCCCGACATGATCGCTGCGGGAAAGGGCGCGATGATTTTTACCGGCGCAACCTCGAGTGTGCGCGGCGGTGGATGGCTCGCCTTCAGCAGCGCGAAGTTCGCGTTGCGCGGCCTTGCCCAGTCCCTCGCGCGCGAGCTTTGGCCGCAGGGGATCCACGTTGCGCATGTCGTGGTCGACGGGCTGATCGACACGCGAGGATCCGCCGAAACAGATCCGAGCGAGCCGGCACTCGATCCGGAGCAAATGGCAGAGGCTTACTTGCAACTCGTGGAGCAGGATCGTTCCGCCTGGACACTCGAGTGGGATCTGCGTCCGCATCGCGAAAAGTTTTTCGAGTAATCGTCGCGCTCGTTAGGCGACAAAGTCGCCGAACGCTGCGAAGCTCAGCCATGCATCTCTTGCGCCTACCTCGAATCCTCCTCTGCCTCCCAGTGCTTCTGGCGTCGTCCGCCTTCGCGCAGCTCGATCGCGCGCTGGAGGCGCACGGCGGGGTCGCGAAATGAAAGAGCTTCCGGAGCGTCGAGTTCGATCAGGCCTGGACTTCGACCAAGGGAGTGAAGAAGGACCACCAGCTTTTCGATCTTCAGACGCGGGATGGATTGATCACGAGCTCTGCCTATACGCTCGGCGCGAACCACGGCGAAGTCTGGATCAAGCCGGCGCTGGATGCTCTCGGCGGCACGCCTCCGCGCTTCTACATTTGGACGCCGTTCTATTTCTTCGGCATGCCATTTGTCTTTGCCGATCCCGGTGTGGTTCTGGAGTCGTTAGGCAAAAGGAGCTTTGGCGGTGAGAAGTTCGACGCGATCAGAGTAACTTACAAGAAGGGCACCGGCGATTCGTCGGATGACTCTTACATTGCTCTCTGCTGCACCCTGCGCAAGAGGCGCTCCCTGAGCGCCGAGAATTTGCGGCTGCTGACATATTCCGCCTCATCGAAGCACTCCGCGCCGGGAACGTGATCAGCGGCCCGGGGCTTCTCACCCAATTCATTGCCGTGCGTGACGGTCTCGGCCGGCGAACCGCGAACGCCGATTTCCACAATCTCCGGTTCACGCAAAACCCAGGCGGCCAGGCGCTCGATCTCGGGCGGCAAGGTCGCGGAGAAGAGGAGCGTCTGGCGGTCGGTGGAGATGTGCTCCACGATACGCCTGACCTCCGGCAAGAATCCCATGTCGAGCATGCGATCGACTTCGTCGAGCACGAGGATTTCCACGTCGCGAAATTCAGAGTGCGTTGCTCGAGGACATCGAGCAACCGGCCGGGCGTCGCGCAAACGATGTCTGGCCAGCAGATTGAGAATCGGAAGCGCGAATGCCGCCGCTTTACCGGTGCCGGTTTGAGCGGTGCCGATTAAATCCTTGCCTGAAAGGACGATCGGAAAAGCGCGGAGTTGGACCGGCGTCGGGTCGGAAAAACCCATCGCCTGTGTTTCCCGCACGACTTCCTGGGGAAGCCCGAAGTTGTTGAAAGACACAGGCCGCAGCAGTAAATCGGTTAGGCGCAGAAGCAACGCGTCTCTCCCGCAAAGCCGCCCCATTTCCCACATGCCTAACGACAAGCAAAACCGCGCTCGGCGCATTTTTGTCCTCGCAGACACACACAATCACCTCGCCGCAAACCTGGCAGTGCTGGCGGAAGGGGCGGATGAAATCTGGCATCTCGGCGATGTCTGCGCGCCGCGCCTTTTGCAGGAAATCGAGAACATCGGGCTGCCCCTAACGATCGTGCGCGGGAATTGCGACGCGAATTTCGACTGGCCGCTCGTGGTCGACCTCGAACGGAACGGCGTCCGTTTTCGCCTCGTGCACATACCGCCGCCGCGCGCCCCGGAGAACATTGATGTATTGCTCCACGCCCACACGCACGTTCCTCGCAACGAGCGGAAAGAGAATGTGCTTTGGCTCAATCCCGGTTGTGTGACGCGACCGAACCGTGGCGCGCCGCCCAGTGTGGCGACGCTCGCAATCGCGCCTGACGGAAAGCTAAGTTGGACGCTGACTCGCCTTCGTTAGGCGCGCACGCTCTGCATCAACTGCGCAGCGCCGCCTGTTGTGCCGCTATAGTTTTCGAGGCGGCCAGCCCGAGACCGGTGAAAGCGACGGGCTGGCTGCTGAACTGCCATAGCGCCGCGCTCATCGCTACGACGAGGAGCAAATAAACAACGCTTTCAAAGGCGTTGCGTTGCGTTTCCTCCGACTCGAGGTGCCGAATATGGGACGCCGCAGAGCGCGTCGCCGACTATTCGTCCGTGTCCTTTTTCTTCTCGTTAGGCGCAGATTTCTTTGCCTTCCTCGCTGGCTTGGAATCTGTCTCAGCGCCCGCTTCCGCGCCCGGCGACTTCTTGCGCTTCTTCCCCTTTTCTTCCACTGGCGCTTCCTCCACAACCTTCGGCGCGTCCACCCACTCGAGGAACGCGACCAGGGCCGAGTCGCTCTTGCGTTGGCCGAGCTTGATGATGCGGGTGTAGCCGCCGTTGCGGGTCGAGCTGCGCGGCGCGATGTCGTCGAACAACTTCTTCACCGCGCCCTTTTGCCGGAGAACAGAGAGCGCAGTCCGGCGCGCGTGGAGCGAGCCGTTCTTGCCTAACGTCACCATTTTTTCCGCCAGCGGTCGCACCGCCTTCGCTTTCGCGAGGGTGGTTTTGATGCGCTGATGCTCGATCAAGCTGCAAACCTGATTCGCGAGCAACGACTTTCGATGTGCCGCGATTAGTCCGAGTTTGACGGTCTTCTTTTGGTGCCTCATAGTTGCTTCTCCAAAGGGTGTTTTGCCTAACGACTATTCCTCGGTCGCGCCGTTAGCCCCATCGGCGCTGAGCGAGATTTCGACCAGGCCGGGATCGAACTTCTGACCTAACCCGAGCCCGAGCTGAAGCAACTTGTCTTTGATTTCGTTGAGCGATTTCTTGCCGAAGTTGCGATACTTCAGCATCTCCGCTTCGCTCTTCTGCGCGAGCTGGCCGACGGTCGTGATGTTCGCGTTGTTCAGGCAATTCGCCGCGCGCACGCTCAGCTCGATTTCATTCACGCTCATGTTGAGCAGCTTCTTCAGCTTGACGTTTTCCTCGCTCACGCCGGCGGGCGTTTCATCGAACTCGATCACGTCTTCATTGAAGTTGACGAAGACATCGAGGTGATGGCGCAGGATCGCGGAGGCCTGAAGCAAGGCGTCATCCGGCGTGAGGCGGCCGTCGGTCCAGACTTCGAGAATGAGTTTATCGTAGTCGGTGCGCTGACCGACACGGGTGTTTTCGACCGCGTATTTCACCCGGGTAACGGGCGAAAAAATCGAGTCGATCGGGATGAGGCCAATGGCTTGGTCGGGCCGCTTGTTTTCGTCGCCGGTAGCGAAACCGCGGCCGACGCGGACGTCGAGTTCCGCTTCGAATTTGTGCTTCTTGTCGAGCGTGCAGATGACCTGTTTCGGATTGAGCACTTCGTAACCCTGCACGAGCGAGATGTCGCCGGCGGTGACTTCGCCTTCCTTGTTTACGCTGAGCGAAAGCTGCCGCATCTCGGGATCGGCCGACTTGAATTTAATCCGCTTCAAGTTGAGCACGATGTCGGTGACATCCTCGACGACGCCCGGGAGCGTGCCGAATTCATGCTGTGCGCCGTTGATTTTCACTGCGGTGATGGCAGCGCCTTCGAGCGACGAAAGAAGGACGCGGCGCAACGAATTTCCGACGGTGTGTCCGTAACCGGCCTCGAAGGGCTCGGCGACAAATTTGGCGTAGGTTTCCGTGGATGATCCCTCATCTTTGGTGAGGGTTTTGGGCATTTCAAAACGACCGTAACGAATCGACATAATTTAAACCGGACAGCGGAACTGGAGAGCGGAAGGGTGAAAATCCGAAACTCGAAATCCGAAATCCGAAACTCCTAAGCGCCGGGTTTCCCCTGGCGAGCGCGGTCTCGCGTCAAGCGACGGAAACCCAGGGACCAACGACGCAACGTTTAAAAAAACTCGCAGCGGGACGGGAATGAACACGATCACGCGCCCTTTGCAAGTTGGGAGGCGGCCTACAGACCGTCCTCGACCGCATTCGGCAACTCGTCGCGATCGTCGGGCTGTCGGGGGAACTGCGCCGCGAGCAGCTCGCCCGTCCGTTCGATCGCGTGCACCAGCGCGTCAGTGAAATTTGCCGCTTTGAAGTGCGTCTGCATCGCTCCCACAAGCTGCTGCCAGAAGGCCTCGCCGCAGCGTTGATGGATCGCCTCGTCGCCCACGATCGCGAATTTTTGCGAGCGCGGCGCGACGAAGATGAGCACGCCGTTGCGTTCGCGCGTGGCGGTCATTCCAAGTTTTTGGAATTGCGCTTGCGCGGCCGAGAGCGGGTCGTCGATCGGCCCGCGCTGGATGAAGACACGGATCTCTCCGGAAGTCTGCCGCTCCGCGCTGGCGATTGCCCTAACGACGTGGTCGTTGTCCAGTTTGCTGAGGAATTCTTTTGTTCGCATGTCCTTACCAGCTCGAACCGGCGCCGCCTCCGCCCCCCATTCCGCCGCCTCCGCTGAAGCCGCTAAAACCTCCGCCACCAGAACCGCCTCCACCAAAACCGCCGCCCCCGCCAAAGCCGCCGATAAACGGCCCGCCAAATCCGCTGAAACCGTAGCCGCGCCGGCCGCGCCTGCGCGAGCGATTCGCGAAAAACATGAACGCGAGGATCACCAGGAAAATGATGAGAGGAATGGGCAGGCCGGAAGCGCCGCCTTCGGATTCCTTCTGCGTGCGGCCCGTTCCTTTGTATTCGCCTTTGACTGCCTGGATCATCGCGGCGACGCCCGCTTTTAAACCGCCCGTGTAATCACCTTTTTTGAAAAACGGCGCGATCAAGTTATGCGTGATGTCGTAGCAAGTGGCATCGGGCAGCGCGCCTTCCAGGCCGTAATTGGTCTGGATGAACATCTGATGGTTTTCGACGAAAACGAAAAGGACCGCGCCGTTATTGCGCCCCTTCTGGCCGACATGCCACGTCTCCTTTATGCGATAGGTGTAATCGGCGACCGACGATTCGCTCTCCATCGTCTTGTAAACCGCGACGACGAGCTGATTGGAAGTGTCGCGCTCGAATTGCGCGAGTTGCTCGTTGAGCTGCAACGCGGTACCCCGGTCGACCACTCCCGCGTAGTCATTGAAATAACCCTGCGGCTTCGGCGGCAAAATTTCCGCCGAAAGCGAGCTGGCCGCGAACGACCAAAGAGCGGCCATCGCGAGAAAATATCGAATTCCGTTCATCCCGAGCGCGGCCGAGGGATCCGGTGTGGCTGTCTCGAGTTTATGGAGTCGCCGCTGCAGTGGCAGCCGGCACCGGGCTGGCGTTGCGATTCCCGAAATCAAATTTCACCGCGGGCGCCTTCTCGCTGCCGGGTTGCGCATTGAAGAAGGGGTGAGCCTGGAAACCAAACATCTTGTTCAACATGTTCGTCGGAAATCTCTGCAGCGCTGTGTTGTACTCCTGGACCGCAGCGTTGAAATTATTTCGTTCCACCGAGATCCGATTCTCGGTGCCCTCCAATTGCGCCTGTAGAGCTTGAAAACTCTCCGTAGCCCGAAGCTGGGGATAATTCTCGCTCACCACCAGCAGCCGGGAGAGAGCGTTGCTGAGTTGTCCTTGGGCTTGTTGGAATTGTTCCAATTGCGCCGCATCCGTCGGCGCTTTGTTCGGATCGAGCTTCACCTGACCGACGCTGGCGCGGGCATTCGTCACTTCCGTCAGCGTTGACTTTTCAAAATTCGCGGCACCCTGCACGGTGTTGACCAGGTTGGGAATCAAATCAGCGCGACGTTGATAGACTGACTGCACGTCCGCCCACTTCTTGTTCACATTTTGATCCAGCGTGACGAGACGGTTGTAGGTCCCGCAACCGCTGAGGCCAAAAACGAGGGCCGTCGCCAGGAGCAGGCTTCCACATTTGAGAGCAATTTTTTTCATCGTAAGGAATAGAGCGTCGTAAGAATCGGTCGAACGCCGCGAATGTCACGTGCTAATGGCAGTGCAAAAAGCGCCTTAGCTGGAAGGGACCTGATCGCTTCCGATTGGGTCGGCGGCGGGTTCTTCACCAAGGTCCCGCGGAGCCGGCGCAGTGGCATCTTCTCCATGAGGAAGCTTGGCCTTCGGCAGTTCGCGCCGCTTCAATTCATCCGAGTTTGGCAGCTCGTCGAGATTGCGCAGGCCGAAGTGCTCGAGAAAAAAATGCGTCGTTTCGTAGAGCAACGGCCGGCCCGGCACTTCGGCGCGGCCGCCGATTTTCACCAGCCCGCGTTCCATCAAAGTCTGCAGCACACTATCGATCGCCACCCCGCGGACTGCCTCGACGTCCGCGCGCGTGATCGGTTGACGGTAGGCGATAATGGCGAGGGTTTCGAGCGACGGCGGGGTAAGCCGCGCCGGCTTGGCGGCGGGAAATAACTGCCGCACCCAAGGCGCGAACTGTGGGTCGCTCGCGAGTTGCCAGCCTTCCGCTTTCTCGAGAAGTTGAAAGGCGCGCTGCTGCTCGATGTAATTGATTTTCAACTGCTCGAGCGTGGCCGCCACTTCCATTTCATTCGTTTTCGCAAATTCGTTAGGCGAAAGCCTATCCTCATCACCCGCGCTTTTCACCGCGCTGGCAACCTCGCGCGGAGTGAGCGGTCCTTGCGCGCTGAAGAGCAGCGCTTCGACGACTTGCAGGAGATTCATCGCGGTAGTTTGCCGAAGAACCGGGCTGTGCAAAAACGTTTATCATCCCGAGCGCAGCGAGGGACCTCGCAAGCCACGCATGACGCTGGCAGCTGACAACGCTCGCGATGGCTCGTGAGGTCCCTCGCTATCCTCCGGCGGCTCGGGATGACAAGTTTGGCGTGCATGGTTCAGCGTGCGCCGATTGCGGCTTCGATCGCTTTCCCGATTCCATCGGCCTGACGATCAATTTGCTTGAGATCCCGTCCCTCGATGAGCAACCGGATCTTCGCTTCCGTCCCGGAGTAGCGCAGGAGCACCCGGCCGTTGCCGTCCAGTTCCTTCTCCGCGTTTTGCACGAGCTTGAGCACCTCAGGCAACTCTGCGAGCGGCGGTTTTTCCTTCACCGGCAGATTGCGCTGCGCCTGCGGATATTTCGTTAGGCATTTTTTCAGCTCGCTCAACGGCTTCCCCGTCTCCTGCATGATCCGCAAAATTTGCAGGGCGCTGATGATGCCGTCGCCCGTCGTCGTGAAATCGCGGAAGACTATGTGCCCGCTCTGCTCGCCCCCTAGATTCAGATCGCTTCGCACCATCTCCTCGAGGACGTAACGATCGCCCACCGCCGTGCGGATGACTTTGCCGCTATGCGCGGCGAGCGCTTCGTCGAGCCCGAAGTTGCTCATGACGGTGGCGACGAGCGTCTCCTGCGCGAGCTGGCCCCTGCCTAACAAATCGACTGCGGCCATGGCGAGAATCTCATCGCCATCGACGATCTCGCCGCGCTCGTCGCAGAGCAGGACGCGATCGGCATCGCCGTCATTCGCGATCCCGATCGCGGCGCCGCTCTCCCGCACGAGCCGCTGAATTTCCTGCGGGTAAGTGCTCCCGCAACGGGCGTTGATGTTGGTGCCGTTAGGCTGGTTGTGCGCGACGGTGAGTTCCGCGCCCAGTTCGCGCAGAATGCAAGGCGTGGATTTATAGCCGGCGCCATTCGCGACATCGACCGCAATGCGCATTTTCTCGAGCGAAAGCTTTCTCGGGAAACTCGCTTTCGCGAATTCCACGTAGCGCCCGAGCGCATCGTCGATGCGGGTGGCGCGCCCGATTTTTTGGGCCGTCGGCCTAACGGAATCAATTTCGCCGGTAAAGACGAGCTGCTCGATTTGTCGCTCGATTGCGTCGTCGAGCTTGTAGCCGTCGTGCCGGAAGAACTTGATTCCGTTGTCCTCGTAGGAATTATGCGAGGCAGAGAGGACGATGCCGGCGTCGGCCCGGAGCGAACGGGTGATGTAAGCGACGCCCGGAGTAGGGAGCGGCCCGATCAGAAGCACATCCACGCCTAACGACGTGATGCCGGCGACCAGCGCGTTCTCCAGCATGTAGCCTGAGAGCCGCGTATCCTTGCCGAGCACGATCTTCGGCCGCAATCCTTCCGCGTGCGCGCGCGGATTCAGCTTCGTGAAAACATGCGCGGCGGCGCGCCCCAGCTTCAGCGCTATCTCGGCCGTGACTGGCTCGACGTTGGCCACGCCCCGCACCCCGTCGGTCCCGAAGATTTTTTTAGCTTCCGTCACGTTTACGACTCGGCGCTCTCTGTTTCGGATTTCAGGCTTCGAGCTTCGTCATTGCCGCTGCTCTCGTCGCTCGCGTTCATTTCGTTGATTTTGCGGTGCAAGGTGCGCCGGCTGATGCCCAACTTCTTCGCCGCGGCGGTGATGTTTCC
>JACDGM010000198.1 GCA_013815325.1 Chthoniobacterales bacterium | reverse complement strand
TTAGCTGGGCGATAAGCTCCGACAGAGCGGATGGTCCGTGGCGCCCGAATTAGTATTCTTCTCTGTTATGATCGGCGTCACGTTCAGCCACGTGATCGAGTGAGCGAGGCCCCCGGTTGGGATCCCTTCCTGACCTTTATGGGCTTTGCACTTCTTGCTGGTGCCGTCTGGTCAGCAGTGATGGACGGGATCCACTTGTACGGAGATGTCATCTCGCCGCCGACTCCGGCATTCCAAGGGCGATTCTTGTTCTTTGAAAGCATCGTAGCCGCGACGCTCTTCGTTTTAAGTAGCTGCAGAGGTGTTTATCAGCCGTATGAAGGCTTCTAGGACGCCACTTGATCTTATCGTCAGCTTCGGCCCCTCGACAATCGCGGCGATCTGTGGAGTCGCGACCCTCATAGCCGGAAGGTAGCTAAATGTCGAGGTGATCGTTATGAGCAAAAGTACCGTGAACACTTAAAGCGACAGTTACGCGTCCATCAGCAGCATCAAAGCGTGAATTCGAAGATGTGAGTGAGAGCGCAACTATTCGGGACTTCGTTTATTTGGACGTGGACAGGCTGTATTCGCTCTACTCACGGGTTTCGAGTGAGTCGCAGCGGAAATCACTCAGTCCCTTGTGAACAGCGCTGCGTCCGGCGACAGCCAAAAGGGCAATGTGCTTAGTGGCCTGAGTGTTGAAACGCAGGTAGCCGGTTTCGCGCAGGACCGAAAATAAGTTCCTGCACCACGAAATGTACAACCGTCCCGAACGTCGACTCTGCAACGCTATTCTACTTCCAACCGCATTAACAGGCGCAACTACCATAGCAAGGTGCAAGATTCCTTCACTATTAAAGTAAACGGGCCGGTCGAGATTGAGGGTTATGTCAGGCTGCACGAGTTCATGGGGAAGTTTAATTTGCTGGGAGCGCCCGCCATTTCTCGGTGACGGACTGCGTATCGCGCTGCAAACTGGAAACGGCAGCTTCCTGTTGCGGAGTCGGCGCGGCGTCCACGGCCTGAAGATCGCCGAAGAGTTTTTTCACTTTGCTCAGCACGTCCAACTCCGGCGGCTGGCCCGCGCGAATCGCCGCTGGATCGGCAAACTCCTCCATTTTTTTCCGGAGCGCTTCGATCGGTTCGAGCTCGCTCTTTCCGGCAGCGCGTTCTTTCGCCTTGGTGAGTTCGGCGACGAGCGCATCGTAGCTCTTGCCGATCGGCTGCAGCGCGGCACGCATTTGGAAAAGCGCTTTCGAAAGCTCAAACTGTTTTGCCAAATCCGCCGTTGAAGCCGTTACCCGCGGATCCATTTTGAGCGTGAGCGGTTGGCTCAAAGTCTTGCCGCCGGTCGTTAGGCTGACAGAGTATTCACCCGGCGGCATCCAAGGCCCGGTCGGCTGCGGCGCCGTCTCGTGCGTAATCGCCGTCATCGGATATTCCCGCTCCGCCTCCGGCAGAGGCGCGGCATGCATGTTCCAAAGAAAGCGATGCAGCCCCGGCTTATCCGACAAGACGCGCGGCGGCCGCACCCAATAACGCGGAATCTTCAGCTTCGGGTCGGGTGATGGAAGCGGATCGGTGCTCGCGTAACGACGCACGACATTTCCTTGCTCGTCCTTGATTTCCAGAGTGACCGGCCCGGCGGCATCCTCGCCTAACGAGTAGTCAATCATTGCGCCTTCCGGCGGATTCTCGCCGGCCGGCTCATCAGGCGGAAGCGGCGTGTCGGTGTTAAAATTCCAGTGGACGCGCACCGCTGTCTGCGGTTTGAAGAGGAGTGTCTGCTGACTGCTCGCTCCCAGTTGGCGCAGCGGAGTGATGTTGTCCAAAATCCAAAAGCCGCGGCCATGGGTTGCGACCGCGATGTCGTCGTCTTTCACGATCAGATCGCGCACTGAGGTCGCCGGCATATTCAAGCGAAGCGAACGCCAGTTTTCACCGTCGTCGAAGGACACGTAAACCGCGCGTTCCGTCCCGGCGAACAACAAACCGCGTCGCCGCGGATCCTCGCGCACCGCATTTACGTTCTCGTTAGGCGGAATTCCTTGCACGATTTCTTTCCAGCTCTTGCCCGCGTCGTTCGTCCGGTAAATGTGTGGCCGCAGATCGTCGAGCCGGATCGTGTTCACCGCCGCGTAAGCCGTGCTTTTGTCGAAGTGGCTCGCTTCCAGCAGGGAGATTTTCCACCACGCGCCGATCTGCGGCGGCGTCACGTTCGTCCAGTTTCTGCCGCCATCAGTCGTTAGGTGAATCAAACCGTCATCCGTCCCGGCCCAGATCCGGCTCTTCTCGAGCGGCGACGGCGCGATCGTGTAGATGACTCCGCGCTGTCTCGGCTGCGCGGTCGGTCGCGCGCGAAAGTTTCCGACGCTCGCCGGGATCTCGTATGTCTTGCGCGTCAGGTCCGGGCTGAGCTGCGTCCAGTTCTGGCCACCGTCGCGCGTCTGCCACAAACAGTTCGTGGCGAAGAAAAGCAGGTGCGGATCGAGCGGCGAAAAAACAATCGGCTGGGTGCGCACCATGCGGAATTCATCGGAAC
>JACDGM010000016.1 GCA_013815325.1 Chthoniobacterales bacterium | reverse complement strand
AACTAACCAGTCGCTCTCAACCCCAGAGGAGTTCGAGCTGCTGCATCGCGGATCTTGCACCCGCCCTCTCTTCTACTTTAGAAGCGGGCCCGAGGTAAAGATACAGGCTGCATCGCCTGGTTAGACCATTTCACGTGAAGGTAGCGACCTTGCAGAACCAAATGACAACGGGAATCGAAAAAAGCGCTCGTGCAAGAGTCACGTAGCTCTGCCTCTCAGTCAGACTCGGAAACGCGCTCAGCAATGGAAACCAGACGAGCCCGAGGATGAAAACCGGCCATCCTTCTGGCCGGTGGCGTGAGGCGGCTAAGGGGATACCCATGATCGCGAACATAACAGCGAGCGTGCTGAAAAACCACTTCGTGATGACCCTGCCGAATATCGCCTGCTGGCGACGCGTGAGGCGAAGCAGAAATGGAATCGGAATGAGGGCAAAAAAGGTATGGAGTAAGTCCTTGCTGTTGGTTGCTGCGAGGTAAACCAGGACGCTACCGGCAAGAGTCGCGTAAACGTAGGCAAACGGCAAATGTCGCGATAGCGGCCCAAATACAAGGTGCGACTCTGTCTGCCGAATCGTCCATGGCGTCTCGAATTTAAATCCTGCGGCGTAGCTCGTAGCGGGCATGTGCACAAGGTCTAACGAGAACAAGATCAGCTACGCCTGCCGGGAGCGCGCGTGGTGCGCAGATAAGAGGTTATAGCTATCGTGGGAGTGGATCGTACGACGGGCAGGCGTTAGCTGCATCGCCTGGTTAGGTGTTGGCGTGGCATAAAGTGAAGACGTGGAAGCAAGAACTTCTGCATCGGTTCGCGCACGACCGCAACAAACACCTCCGCGCGTTCGCTGCTGGTCAAGCTCTGCTTCGCCCTGAGCCGAGAGCGCACTTTCGACAGCGGACGCCTGCAACTCCTCCTCGATATGGCCGGCACTGCGGAAGTCCGTATCACAGCGCCGCGTCGAGCGCCGGTCGCGTGGCCACACACCGCGCCGAGAGAAGACTCCCGCCGCAGATGGCTCCGAACGACTGAACGTGTGAACAGCCGAACCCCCAGCGTGGCTCGTACGCAGCGCGTCCGTCTCTGCTGGCGCAAGACGTGGCTGCGCGGCAGCCGTGCGGACGAAGGAGTCGGCATCGCTCCGCGACGTGGAGTTAAAGTAAGGCTTCGCTGTCACGTGAGATGCAGAAGTCACCTAACGAGAACAAGATCAGCTACGCCTACCGGGAGCGAGCGTGGCGCGGAGGTAAAGGGTTCTAGCTATCATTGAAAGTGGATCGTACAGCGGGTAGGCGTTAGCTGCATCGCCTGGTTAGGTGGTGGACGTGGATCGGAGGGAAGACGTGGAGAAACAGAGTCTGGAATGCGAAAGCGCTCCGCTGCACGCAAAGCATCGAACCAGAACTCTGGAAAAAGGCGAGGCAAAACTCTGGAGGCGACGAGCGAGAAGTCGCGAGCCGGGAAGTCCGGATCACGACCGCGCTCGCGCTGCTCACTGAGCTACAACTCACGAAGCGTCGAAACCGAGAAGCCAACAAACTGCCGAAAAGCGTAGCAGCTATCATCGACTTAGAACTGGTGTCATTGGCAGCGAGCGCACACAATCACCTAACAAATACTAGAGGAAACCGATATTCGCCTATTTCGGTTGCTGAGAGGTGGGGGGTTCGCATAAAACGAAGGCATGCCCACGAGTCTGCCCGACCAAAAGGAATGTGCGAAGCCTAAATTCCTCGGGCGGGTCCCCGAACGATTTTGCGCACCCGCTATTATAGTCTGCGCACCGAGGAGGCTTACTGGCGAAGGCGAAAAGGGGTCTTCGCCTCCTATTCTTCGCCAGTACTTGACGCGCTGGCGCAGGTTTCTAAGGAGGCTAGTCGTCGCGGAAGCGCGCGATTCTACACGACAGGCCGTGCTGGCTGCCGACAGGCTCCTGTTGACTATTGAGGAGGCCGCTTCGGCTACAGACTTTGCCGCTTTCTCTATCGAGAAGATGGCGTCAGCTCCAGAGGTCGTGGCGTTCTCTACCGCGATCGTGGGATCCGCTACAAAGGACTCGGGGTTCGCGATGGAGTTTGCGACGATCGCGATGGAGTTCATGGGGCGCGCGATAGAGTTTGCTGCGCTTTCAATAGAGTTCGCGGCATTCGCTATTGAGTTCCGGGGCCTTCTCAATGGAGTTCATCGCGATCTCTATTAAGAAAATGCTGGACTCCGGTAGCGAAAATGAGCCGCTTTCGAGCGCACTTTAGAAACAAACCTCTGTCTGCGCGCTGTTTAGCTCTTTCTCTCGTTTGACGCGGACTCAACGATGATCCGGCTTCAGGCCTGACCGATCGACGCAAAGAGGTGGTGGCTGGGGAACGCTCGCGATGCTGCTCGGTCTCGCATATGTCGATGGAAGTCCGCAAGGCGTAATCTGCGCGGGCGGGCAAAGGCTCCGCCCGCTTTTTTTTCTGGGTGCCGGGGTCGGCGCCATAAGAGAGCATCGCGGGCGTGGGTAAAAATCGTTTGGCGCGCGGACGGTTGCTGGCTAAAATCGCGGGATGCTAGAGACTGCCGGCCGCAAAGGCTCCTCCGCCTCGACCAGGGCCGCGCTGCACGACCGCTATCTGGAGGCGTTTCGCTGGATGCTTCTGACCCGCGTCTTCGAAGAAAAACTGGCCAGCCTTTATCGCGGCGGGATGATTTCCGGCGGTGTCTATGTCGGGCGCGGGCAGGAGGCGGTGAGCGTGGCGGGCGCGCTCTTTCTGCAAAAGGGCGACATCTTCTCGCCCCTTATCCGCGACCAGGCAGGGCGTTTTGCTTTTGGCGAATCGATCCTCGATGTGGCGCGCACCTATCTCGGCTCGCGCCAGGGTCCGATGCGCGGGCGCGACGGCAATATCCATCGCGGCCGGCCGGCGGAAGGTTATTATGCGATGATCAGTCACCTCGGCGCGATGACTTCGGTGACGACTGGCGCTCTCCTGGCCAAACGTTTCAAAGGCGAGAAAAACTTCGTTGGCCTAACGACGATCGGCGAAGGCGGCATGTCCGCCGGCGCCTTCCACGAAGGGATGAATATCGCGGCGGTCGAGCAGGTGCCGCTGGTGGTGGTGGCGACGAATAATCACTACGCCTACTCCACGCCTAACGAACGCGAATTCGCCTGCGTCGATCTGGCGGAGCGCGCGAAAGGTTATGGCTTTGAAGGTTACGCCATCGATGGGACGGATCTCGGCGCCTGTCTCGAGACAATCGGCGGCGCGATCAAGCGCGCGCGCGCCGGCCGTCCCCCGCAGTTCGTCGTTGCCACCGTTCTCCGTCTCAGCGGACATGGCGAGCACGATGACGCCAGCTACATCACGGAGGAGGTTAAGCTGGAGCCGTTCGCGCGCGATTGCTTCAAGGTGGCCGAGGAAACTCTTCTCAAACACGAGCTTGCCGACCGCGAGACGATCGCAAAATGGCGCAGAGAATTTTCGGCCGAGATAGAGGAAGCGGTTGGGAGGGCGCAGCAAGAAGCGGCGCCGCAAGGCGACGAGGAAGATTGGCACGCTATTTCCGATCGGGGATTGATCGATCAAATGGGATGAGCATCACTTACCTCGAAGCCATCCGCGAAGCTCAAGCCCGCGCGCTGAAGGAAGACGATCGCGTATTCATTTATGGCCAGGATGTCGGCGCGTTCGGCGGCGCGTTTAAAGCGACCAAGGGTTTGGCGAAAGAATTTCCAGGACGCGTGCTCGACACACCGATCAGCGAAGACGCCATGGTGGGCACGGCGATCGGCGCGGCCATCGAAGGGATGCGGCCGATCGTCGAGATGCAGTTCGCGGATTTTTCCAGCGTCGCCTTAAACCAGATACTTAACAACGCCGGCACTCATTACTGGCGGACTAACATTCCCTGCCCGATCACCGTTCGCCTGCCCTCGGGCGGCACGAAAGGGAGCGGCCCTTTCCATAGCCAAAGCATGGAAGCGCTCTACGCGCATTACCCGGGTTTGGTCGTCGTGACGCCAGCGACTGTCGAGGATGCCTATACGATGTTGCTCGATGCGGTCGCGATCGATGATCCGGTTGTCTATTGCGAACACAAGTATCTCTATTACCACCTTAAAGCCGACAAGTTGCCGGCCGACCGTTTGCCGATTGGACAAGCCCGCGTCGCTCGTGCCGGTCGCGACCTGAGCATCGTCACCTACAGCGCGATGCTGCACGATTCCCTCGCCGTGGCCGAAGAGATGGCGGCCGAAGGTTACGAAATCGAAGTGATCGATCTCCGTTCGGTCAAGCCGCTCGACACCGATACCGTGCTCGCTTCTGTCGCGCGCACTGGCCGGCTCCTTTGCGTCGGTGAATCGTTCCCTTGGGGCGGGGTGACCGCCGAAGTAATCGCGCGCGTCGCGGCCGAGGGCTTCCACTTGCTCGACGCTGCGCCGCGCCGCGTCAACGCGAAGGATACGCCGATTCCGTACCACCCAAATCTCTGGTCCGCGCACCGGCCAAATTCCAAAAGCATCGGCGCCGCCGCGCGCCAACTCCTCCGCGAGTAATCACTCAATCACTCAACCACTCACTGTTACCGATGCCTCAAGTCCCCATCATCATGCCGCAGCTTGGCGAATCGATCGCCGAGGCCACTGTCGTTTCGCTTAAAGTTAAACCGGGCGAAACCGTCGTCGTCGACCAGGAAGTGATAGAGGTCGAAACGAACAAAGCAGTTATGAGCGTGACGACGCCGTGCGCCGGCGAGATCGCCTCGATCAGCGCCGAACCGAAAGAGACTTACGCTGTCGGTGTGGTGCTCGGTTACGTCGAAGCAAGCGAAACCGACGCCGCCAAGTTCACCAAGACAACGCCCGAGCCGCCAGCCGAAAAAGTCGCCGCTGAAGTGCCGGGACGACAGGAGGAGAGCGTCCGTGCGAAGCGCCAAAGCAACGGCGCTGCGACGATGCCCGCGCCAGGTGGCTTGCCCGTGCCCGCGAAAGCGAAAGGCGCGGGCTTTCTTTCGCCGCGGGTCCGCGCGCGCATGGAAGAGTTGCACCTGACGAATGCCGATCTCGCGGGAATTCCCGGCACCGGCGCCGCCAATCGGGTCACGGTCAAGGACCTTGAAAACTTTTTGCAGAACCTGGAAGGCCAATCGTTAGGCGAAGCCTCCGCGTTGCGCAGCGGCGTCGCCGATGCGATGCGGCGGAGTTGGACGCGCCCGCTTGCCACGATCGGCTCATCGCTCGATCTCGACCCTGTTTTAGCCGATCGCCAGAAGCGCGATCCCAAACCGGGTCCGGCGCTTTATGCGTTGCGCGCCCTCGCCCTCGCGCTCGCCGAGCAGCCTGCCGCGGCCGCCCGGCTCGTCGGCAATCGCGTGGCCCAAGCCAAATCGATCGACGTCGGCGTCGCCGTGGAAGCCGAAGATGGCATCGTCGTGCCGATCATCCGCGCGGCGCACAAGACGTCGTTAGGCGAACTTGCGACTCGTTATGGCGAGCTTGTTGGGCTGGCACGGCAACGTCGCGTTTCGCCCGATATGCAAGCCGGCGGAATCGCGGCGGTTTCGAACTTCGGCACGTTCGGCATCGAATGGGGCACGCCGATTCCGTTGCCCGATCAAACGCTCCTCCTCGGCCTCGGTGCGGGAAAGAAGACACCATTCTGGGATGAAGCGAAAAGCGAGTTCGTCCCGCGCACCGAAGCGCAGATCACGCTGAGCTTCGACCACCGTAGCCTAGATGGCGGCGGCGCCGGGCGGTTGTTGCAGCGCATCATCGAGTTGCTCGGCTCGCCCGAGAAGCTTTGACGCTTCGCCAATTAGGCCGGGTAGCGCATGCGTCCCGCGTGCTGGTGGCGGTGTTCCACCGCGACGAACTTTTCTTGAAGGATCGAGCGCTATGAGATGGAATGATGCTCAGGAAAGTTCGCGGCGGCGAAACGCCACGCCAGCACGCGAGACGCATGTGCTACCCCGCCTCACACCACGGTGTCTTGCGAAAAATCGACCCGCCGGTAGGTTCACTGCGCGCGAATGATAAACACGGCAGAACTTGACCCGCAGATCCCGATGAGCGAGCTCCTTGAGCGTTATCCCGGCGCGCAGCGGGCGCTCTTTCGCCGCTATCACATCGGGGGCTGCAGCAGTTGCGGCTTTCGCCCGGATGAAACCCTCGCCGGCGTCTGCACGCGAAACGAGAACCTCAACATCGATGAGGTCATCGAGCACATTCTCGCGAGCGACGCGGCCGATCGCGAGCTGCAGATCGAGCCGCGAGATCTGGCTGACCGCCTCGCCGCCGGCGAAAACGTCCACCTGCTCGACGTGCGCACGCGCGAGGAATTTGACGCCGTGAAATTGCCCGGTGCACATTTCTTCACCCAGGAATTCATGCAGGAAACTTTGGGCCAATGGTCGCGCGACGATCTCGTCGTGGTTTACGGGCACCAGGGCGCGCGCAGCATGGACGCCGCCGCCTACTTCCAAGGACACGGCTTCGCCCGCGTCAAAAGCCTGCGCGGCGGCATCGATGCCTGGAGCATGGAAGTCGATTCCACACTGCCGCGCTACCATCTGGAATAACGCCTAACGAATGAAAGATGACCTCGAAAAACGGATCGAAGCGGCAGTCAAGAATCCGCAGAACCTCGGCGAGATGGAAAACGCCGACGCCATCGGCACGGTCGGCAGCGCCGATTGCGGCGACATGCTGCGGATGTGGGTGAAATTCAAGGAAGAAGACGGCCGCAAAGTCATCGATCGCGCCAGCTTCCAGACCTTCGGCTGCCAGACCGCCATCGCAGTCGCGAGCGTCGCCACGGAAATGCTCGCCGGCAAAACCGTCGCTGAAGCCATGTCCATGTCGGGAGAAGAACTGGCGGCGCCGCTGGGCGCCCTCCCTCCGGTGAAAATCCACTGCGCGCAACTCGTGGAAGGCGCCCTCCGCTCCGCCTTGAGCGGCGCGCCCGCGCCCGTCGCCAAAGCCGGCCCCTCCCCTGCTCAATCGGCCAGCTTGATCGAATCTTTCGCCGCGCGAGCGCCGGCCAAACTAAAAATCGTTCTCGACACCTAGCCTAACGAGCCTACCTCATGCACGAAAATACCGAATTCAACCTCAGCCGCGACCTCGAAGCGATCCAGATCCCGAGTGGCGCGAAGACGACCATTCCCGCGGGCACGCCCGGGGTTGTGACGCAAACACTCGGCGGCAGCTATACGATCGCGACTTACCAGGGACTTGCCCGTGTTTCCGAAAAAGACCTCGACGCCCTCGGCCTCGAAAAACCCGCGACCGCGCCTAACGGCTCCCCTGCGCCCGATCGCGAAGGGGCCGGGCCGGCCGATGACAAGGCGGTCTGGGATCAATTGCGGCAATGTTTCGATCCTGAAATTCCGGTCAATATTGTCGACCTCGGATTGGTTTACGATTGCCAGCTCATCCAAAAACCAGAAGGCGGTTCAAAGGTAGAAGTCAAGATGACTCTGACCGCACCCGGCTGCGGCATGGGCCCAGCGATCGCGAATGACGCGCAGAGCAAAATACTGAGTATCGAAGGGGTCGACGAAGCGGACGTTCAGTTGGTCTGGGATCCGCCATGGAACCAGAACATGATTAGCGAAGCCGGCCGGATGAAGCTTGGTATGGTCTGAGCGATTAGCGCCCCGGGGGCGCTCTCTCTGCCCATGGTGCCTAACCAGTCTAGGCCGCCTTCTTCCTGCTAATGCTCAGGCTGGGAAACGGGACAACTTCCGCTGCCAGCTTTTCCTCGCTCGCCACCGGCTCCGCCGTCAGCTTTCCACCAATAATCTCAGTCAGGGCGACGTCGGCGATACCCATTCCCGGTGGCGCTTCCACCAAGGGCCGATGACCCATCGATAGTTGCCGGACGCGGCGCGAAACCACGTTCACCAGCAGTTCGGTTAAGGGGATCACTTTGGAAGCGGCGGCAATGAGATCAGCATTCATAAGGTAAGTGGAGCTCGCGAATCGACCAAGGTTGCAACCGGGCGCCTGAGAGCACGGTAGGGCATTCGTAGCGAAGAAACTGCGCAACCTTCGCCCACTCCTCGTGAAAGACAAGCACCTTGCTACTGACGGTGCGCCCGTCCGGTTTATCCTTCATCGGTTCTTTGTTCGCCCGACATCTTACCCGCTCCTCCAAATTCGCTCCACTGTTTCCGTCATTGCCTTCTGCCCGTCTTCTTCTCATTCACCGCGACTATTTGCAGATCGCCGTCAGCCGTCTTCTGGAGAGTAAGTCTCTTCATGACCTGCCCGGAGCCGTGCTTGGAGCCGCTGCGCAGCTCATAGCGGAGCGGGAAAGCTACGCTCAGTTGACCGCCCGATTGCGGCTCGACTTTTAACTCCCCAGCCAGCCAGAAGTGACGCTCTGGCCACTTCCGATCATAGCGCAACAGGTCGCGCTGAATCGTCTTCCGGCCGACGTTCGATTCGCCAAAATATTCCACCCGGTCAGCGAAAAACTCGAGCTCAGCGCCGATTTTCGGATCCAGCCCTGCGAGCACAAACGCTCCGACATAATCGCGGAGACGTTCGGTGCCATAGTCCGCTTTTGCTGGAAGCGGCCGGTTCGGCTCGGCAGGAGATTGGGGCGTCAAGCCTGGAGATGGCGTCTCTTCTTCTGTCAGACGTGGCGGCGGGGCATGCGGCTCCATGGCTGGCTGGTGCGTGGGAGGCGCCGACGTGGATTGGGGAGAAGAGGCGACCGAGGCGCGTGGCGGCGGGATGGCCCCAGCATTAAGCTTCTGCAGAAACTGCATGTCGCCATTGCGCAAGCGACGCCAGGTGCCGGAGGTTGGCAATGCCTCGGTCTCTCCCGCGCTTGCTGCCACGCCGAGCGCCTGGGCAGTCGCCGCATCGAGCTTACCCGAGATAGCCAACCCGTGCCGAATCTGGTAGCGGGTCACAGCCGCGGCTGTCGCGTCATCATATACCCCGCTAACATTCCCAAAATAAAAACCACTCTCTTTCAGCCGGCCCTGCGCCGCCTTCACATTTTCGTCCGCCCGCATTGAGCTGAGACCGGAAAGAGTGAGCACGACAAGAAAAAAGAGAAAACGCCTCATCACTAGGGCAATCGGATGTGAGCCGGCAACCGCACGCACCGGGAACTCGGCGGCGAGTTTAGCGTTCGCACCGGGGCTTAGGGAAACATATCAAAGCCGGAGGGCCGATTGCGACTACGATCACGAGCACGAGCAGGAACGCGATAAATATGACGCATCGACGTATCATGATGCGTCAATTTGTTTGTTGCGTCCGCGCTCCGATCGGTAACTGTTCCTCATCGTGGAAGCCCAACCCATTGAGCCGCTCGAGAATCTCCTGCGCGAGCGAATCGTAATCCTCGACGGTGCGATGGGCACAATGGTGCAGGGCTATCAGCTCGATGAAGCGCAGTTCCGTGGCGCGCGCTTCGCCAGCCATCCCGCGAAGCACCTGAAAGGCAACCTCGAGCTGCTCCAACTCACGCAGCCGCAGATCATCGAAGAGATTCACATCCAGTATCTCGAAGCTGGCGCTGACATTATCGAGACCAACACTTTCAGCGCCACCTCCATTGGATTGCAGGATTTCCTTTTCCCTGGCGCACCGGAGAGCGGGCGCAAAGACGCGGCATTTTTTCAGCGCGTTGTCGAGGACCCCGACCTCATCGCCTTCGCCCAGGAGATGAATGTCGCGGCCGCACAAATCGCGCGCGCCGCCGCCGAGCGGGTCGCGAACGCCACCGGGCAAGCGCGCTTCGTCGCCGGTTCGTTAGGCCCTTTGCCGGTCACCTCATCCCTCTCGCCCGATGTCAACGATCCCAGTTTCCGCGCAGTCACCTTCGATCAGATCCGCCAGGCATACGGCCAGCAGGTGCGCGCGCTCATCGAGGGCGGGGTCGACGTTCTCCTTGTCGAAACCATCTTCGATACGCTCAATGCCAAGGCCGCGATCTTCGCCATTTCTGAGGTCTTTGAGTCGTTAGGCAAAAAATTGCCGATCCTCGTTTCGGGCACGATCACCGACCTTTCCGGGCGCACCCTCACGGGACAAACGGTGGCTGCATTTCTCGCCTCCATTCTGCATGCCGAGCCGCTCGTCGTGGGCTTTAATTGCGCGCTCGGACCGGCGGAAATGCGGCCGCATATCGAAGAACTGGCGCGCCTCGCTCCCTCTTTCACGATTGCATATCCAAACGCTGGCCTGCCCGATCCGCTCTCACCGACGGGTTTTCCGGAAACGCCCGAGTCGCTCGCGCCGCAGCTTCGCGATTGGGCGAAAAACGGCTGGCTAAATATTGTCGGCGGCTGTTGCGGAACGACGCCCGCGCACATCCGCGCGATCGCGGAAGCGGTGCGCGAGTTCGCGCCGCGCGCGCTCCGTGAGTCGGGGCAGAGCGTTGTAGCGTCCGCTGTCCTCAGCGGACCGCACGACGAGGTGCACTGGGGACAGCGTACGCTACATCTCGCGGGCCTTGAACCGCTCGATGTTACGCCCGAGTTCGGTTTCGCCGTTGTGGGCGAGCGCACCAACATCACCGGCTCGCCCAAGTTTTCGAAGCTCGTCCTGGCCGGCGATTTCGAAGGGGCGCTCGTGGTCGCGCGGCATCAGGTGGAGGGCGGGGCGAACATCCTCGATGTCAACATGGATGAAGGAATGATCGATTCCGAAGCGGCCATGACGCGCTTTCTTCATCTCATCGGCAGCGAGCCCGATATCTCGCGACTGCCGATCATGATCGATAGCTCGAAGTGGAGCGTGCTCGAAGCCGGCTTGAAATGCGTGCAGGGAAAAGGGGTCGTCAATTCCATCTCCCTCAAAGCCGGCGAGGAGGAATTTTTGCGTCAGGCGCGGCTCGTTAGGCATTACGGCGCCGCGGTTATCGTCATGGCCTTCGACGAAAAGGGTCAGGCCGATACTGTGGAGCGCAAAACGGCAATTTGCGCCCGCGCCTACCGGCTCCTGACCAAAGAAGCGGGCTTTCCGCCTAACGACATCATTTTCGATCCGAACATCCTCACGATCGCCACTGGGATCGAGGAGCATAACAACTACGCCGTCGCCTTTATTGAAGCGACTCGCTGGATCAAAGCCAACCTCCCGGGCGCACGTGTGAGCGGCGGCGTGAGCAACATTTCCTTCTCCTTCCGCGGCAACAACACCGTGCGCGAAGCGATGCACTCGGCGTTTCTTTATCATGCGATCCGGGCCGGGCTCGATATGGGGATCGTGAATGCCGGGCAGCTTGCGGTCTACGAGGAGATCGCGCCCGATCTGCGCGAACTGGTCGAGGACGTCCTCTTCAATCGACGCCCGGACTCGACGGAGCGGCTGGTCGGTTTCGCCGAAAAGGTGAAGTCGAAAGGCAAGGTCGTGGTTAAGGATGACGCCTGGCGAAGCGAGCCCGTCGAGGAGCGGCTCTCGCACGCGCTTGTCAAAGGCATCGTCGATCACATCGAGGCCGACACCGAGGAGGCCCGGCAGAAAGCGACGCGCCCGCTCGACGTGATCGAAGGTCCTTTGATGGCTGGGATGAGCGTGGTCGGCGATTTGTTCGGCGCGGGGAAAATGTTCTTGCCGCAAGTGGTAAAGAGCGCGCGGGTCATGAAAAAAGCGGTCGCCTACCTCATGCCGTACATGGAAGCGGAGAAGCAGGCCGATTCGAAACCGCAAGGCCGCATCGTCATGGCAACGGTGAAAGGCGACGTGCACGACATCGGCAAGAACATCGTGGGCGTCGTGCTGCAATGTAATAATTATGAGGTTATCGATCTGGGGGTGATGGTGCCGGCGGAGAAAATCCTCGCGACCGCGCGCGAGCGTGGCGCCGACATTATCGGTCTGAGCGGATTGATCACGCCCTCGCTCGACGAAATGGTGCACGTCGCGCAGGAGATGGAGCGCCAGGAATTCCGGCTGCCATTGTTGATCGGCGGCGCGACCACGAGCCGCGCGCATACCGCCGTCAAGATCGCGCAGCACTACGAGGAAAGCGTGGTGCATGTGCTCGATGCTTCACGCGCAGTGGGTGTCGTGAATTCGCTCCTGAATGCTGAGACGAAAGTGAAATTCGACGCGACGACGCGCTCCGATTACGAGCGGCTTCGGACGGAGCACGCGGACCGGACGCGCGAGAAGAAGATGCTCACTTTCACGCAGGCGCAGGCGAATCGCCTAACGATCGACTGGAGCAGCTACGAACCGCCGGTGCCGGAATTTTTGGGCGTGCGCGCGGTGGCGACGATTTCGGGTAGCGCATGCGTCTCGCGTGCTGGCGACGGTGTTGGAAAGCCCGGCCGTTGCTTCGCATCCGTTACGGCACCGTCGCGAACTTTCCTGGAAGCGGAATCGCGCGTCACGCTGCCGGTTTCAGAAAGTTCGTCGCCGCGAGACGCGTCGACCAGCACGCGCGACGCATGCGCTATCCGGAGCAGGAGCACGTCTTCTGGAGAATTCGTTAGGGAGATTTCGCTTTCAACCCTGGTTGAGTTCATCGACTGGTCGCCGTTCTTTCATACTTGGGAATTGCGCGGACGTTATCCGGCGATCTTTGAGGACGCGGTCGTGGGCGAGCAGGCGCGCGAGCTCTTCGCGGACGCGCAGAATTTGCTCGACCGCATCGTCCGCGAGCAACTGCTAACAGCGCGCGGAGTCTTCGGTTTCTGGCCGGCGGACTCGTTAGGCGAAGACGTCCGGATTTACCGCGACGAAGCGCGCAGCGAGACGCTCGCGACTTTTCATTTTTTGCGCCAGCAAATGCAGAAGCCCGCGGGACAGGTGAACTATTGCCTCGCCGATTTCGTCGCGCCGGAGAGTTCCGGACGATGTGATTATCTCGGTGGATTCGTGGTCACGGCGGGGTTGAGGGCGGACGAGGTGGCGGAGCAATTCAAGGCGGAGAACGACGATTACAACGCCATCATGGTGAAAGCGCTGGCTGATCGCCTGGCGGAAGCGTTTGCGGAATATTTGCATCGCGAAGCGCGCCTCGCCTGGGGCTTCGGTGCGGAGGAGCGCCTAACGAACGACGATCTGGTCCGGGAACGTTATCGCGGGATTCGGCCGGCGCCGGGTTATCCTGCCTCGCCCGATCACGTGGAGAAAGGCAAACTCTTTCATCTCCTCGCGGCGGAGGAGAATGCCGGCGTCCGGCTAACGGAATCCTTTGCCATGCATCCCGGCGCGAGCGTGAGCGGGCTTTATTTTTCGCATCCCGACTCGCGCTATTTTGCGGTCGGAAAAATCGAGCAGGATCAAGCGATCGGCTACGCCTCGCGCAAAGGCGAATCGTTAGGCGAAATCGAGAAGTGGCTCTCGCCGAATCTGAACTACGATCCGCGCCGGTTGGCGAAAACCGCCTAACGATCAGTGCGTGCTGCGGCTGGCGAGCGTTTCCTGCGCGCGCAGGAGATCGTGCAGAGTGACGATGCCGGCCGGCTTGTCGCCCGCTTCGAGAACGGCGAAACCGCCCGGCGCCTCGAGGAGCAGCCGCGCCACTTCGCCGATGGTAAAACTGCGCCGGCAGATCGCGGCTTTTTCCAGCACCGGCCGCCGCATTTCGGCGATCGCGCGCTCGGCTTCTTTGCGCTCGAGGCAGCCGATCAGGCTCTCGTTCTCCGTTACCGGGAAACGCTTGAATTGATTTTGCTCGAGGACGGTCCGCATATTCTCCGGCGCCAGGTTATCGATCACGACCGGCCGGAAGTTCGCGATCGCCGAGACCGGATAAGCCTGCCAACTGCGGAGATCGCGCGGCGGAATGATGTGGACGAGAACGTTGCCATCCTGGGCGAGGACGGCGTCGTAAAAATTCTCCTTCGTTAGGCGGCGGGAAAGAGTTTCGCTGACGAGCGCCCCGAGCATGAGCGCCGGGACAAGCGTGAACTGATGGGTCATCTCGAAAACGATAAGGATGGAAGTGAACGGCGCCCTAACGACTGCGTTGAGGCATGCGCTCATGCCGATGATGGCGAGCAGGGTCTGCCCGTCGCGCGTCAAAGCGAGGATGTGGCCCAACGCACCCGAAAGAGTGGCCCCCGCAGCGGCGCCAAGAAAAAGAAGGGGCGCAAATATGCCGCCGCATCCGCCCCAGCCGTAGCAGGCGACAGTTGAGATCCACTTGGCAAAAAGAAACGCCACTATCAAAAGCCAGGGAATGCGGCCCTGCAAGATCGCCGAGAGATCATCGTAGCCGAGCCCGAAGACGCCGAGGCGCCCGGACCAAACAAAGACGAGAATTCCGAGCGACCAAACGGTCAGTCCGCCGAGAAGCGGGTGCATCCAACCAGGGAGAGTTTTCCAACTTCTGGAAAAGGCGCGCAAACCGAGGGTGGCGCGTTGAAAGCCAATGCCAACGAGGGAGGCGAAAGCCGAGGCGAGCGGCACGCCGAGATACGCCCGCCAGGTCGCGCCCTCGACTTGCGGCAAAACGAAGGCGGGATTGCTCCCGATGATGGCATGAACGGTGAAGGCACCGAGGACCGAGGCGAGAATGACGCTGCCGATGAGCGGGCTGTTCAGGTCCTGCACGATTTCCTCGAGCACGAAAGTGATCGCGGCGAGCGGGGTATTAAAAGCGGCGGCCAGACCCGCGGCAGCGCCTGCCGCCGCCGGGCGCCGGCGCCGCTGCTTTGGCACACCGAGGGCACTGCTTAATTGCGAGGCCACACCGCCGGCGATGTGAATCGAAGGACCCTCGCGGCCGAGACTCATCCCTCCGCCGACATGGAGGAGGCCGGCGACAAATTTAACCACGACGGTCTTCAGCCTAACGAATCCAAAATCCTGCCAGAAAGCGAACTTGAGCTGGGGAATGCCGCTGCCGGCCGCGCTCGGGTCGACCCGGCCCATGAGGAATCCTCCACCTAACGAACAGAGGACAATGAGCGCGAGCGTGCTGGGAAGGAAGACGACAAGGGCGCGATGAGAGAGCGCGACGAAGGTCGAGAGATAAATCCAGTTGATCCCGAGCTCGAAGGCGACTGCGGCGAGTCCACCGGCTAGACCGTAGATGCCGGTGAGCAGGATCGACCGGCTCGATTCCGGGAGGCGCTGAAATTGCCGGGCGAAAGCTGACACGATCTCGCGCCACTAAACCCGATCAAGCGGATTTGGCACGGAGTTTTCCTTGCGTCGTGCTTGCGGTGGTTGAAAACTGGGCAGACGGAGCGCCCGCTCTACAAAACCGAGTTCGGGTCCGCGCTCGTGATGAGCATCGCGCCAGCTTCCTCCGGCGTGAGTTCATCCGCTCGCTTTGCGGCCTCGGCGGGCTCGGGCCAGACAACGTTCCAGGCAAGGCCCAGTTTTTCGAAAGTCCAGATGATGTAACGGGTCAAATCAAACTCCCACCATTTCAACCCGTGCGCCGCGCATCGTGGCTTGGCGTGGTGGTTATTGTGATAACCTTCGCCAAACGCGCCGAGGCCAACCCAGAAGTTGTTCTTGCTCTGGTCGGACGTTTCGAAGCTGCGATAGCCAAATTGCTTCATGTGGCAGATGGAATTCACCGCCCAGGTGCAGTTATAGACGATCAACATCGGCACATAGAGACACCAGAGCATTCCGGCAAAGCCGAGAGTCGCGAAAAGCAGCGCGGCGAGAGCGAGATGCGGGAGCACATAGAGCGCCGAATTCTCCCAAAGCTTGCAATAGGAAATCTTGCGCACATCGGCCGCATAACGCAGCGAGCGTTCGCGGAACGAGGCAGGCTTGCGGATGAGCCACATCATGTGCGCGTAGGGGAAGCCATGTCGCGGGCTGTGGATATCCTCTTCCGTGTCGGATTTGAGATGGTGATAACGATGGTCGCCAACCCAGGTGACCGGATCGCCTGAGAGGCCGATGGCGGAGCCGGTCGCAAACATGAATTTGAGCCAGCCGGGCATCTCGAAACCGCGATGCGTGAGGTAGCGATGCAGATAAAGCGTCGTGCCAAGGCCGATCCAGAGATAGATCAGCGCCATGATTGGGACAAAAGCGAGATGGAAACGAGTCCATATTGCAGCGACCCCGAGGAGCTGGAGCAGGACGAGGATCGTGAAAATACCGATATTGAATTTTTCGTTTTTGAACATAACAGAGTGAAGCCTAAGCAGGTTGGCGGCCGTGGGGGAAAGCGAGCCGCACTGTGCGTCGAAACTGTCCCATGGGCAAGCCGTTTCTCCTCGCATTCATTTCGGTTCATCCCGCCTCCGGCTCCTGACGCGGCGCGTCGCTCGCGTCTCATCCG
This sequence comes from Chthoniobacterales bacterium, assembly GCA_013815325.1. Classification (GTDB taxonomy): domain Bacteria; phylum Verrucomicrobiota; class Verrucomicrobiia; order Chthoniobacterales; family UBA10450; genus Palsa-1392. The sequence goes on along the minus strand of JACDGM010000016.1, from coordinate 34,555 downwards.
GCCGGATGTCGCGCAACCTTTTCAGATGCGTTCCGCGCCCCAGCATGGTAGACATCGCGCTGACTTGCTGCGCGGGGTGTAGCTTAGCTTGGTAGAGCGCCTGGTTTGGGACCAGGAGGTCGCAGGTTCAAATCCTGTCACCCCGACTGTTAATTTGTGTGCAATGTTTTCCGTCTACGTCTTGAGAAGCGGCAAGACCGGCAGGCGATATATTGGCTCCTGCGCCGATCTTTCAGATCGTTTGCGACGACACAACGGCGGCGAATCGCGGGCGACGAAACACGGATTGCCTTGGACTTTGATTTACGAAGAACAGTTTCCGACACGCGCGGCAGCCGCCGGGCGAGAACGCTATTTTAAAACGAGCCGCGGACGTGATGAACTTAACCAGCTCCATCGCTAAGAGCGGTCGCCGCGGCGACCGGTCGCAGGTTCAAATCCTGTCACCCCGAGAGTTTCGACATCGAAGATGAAGATGAACGTAATCCAGCGACTCACCTTTTGCGCGATGTTGGTCGGCACAGTGACGGCGTGGGCGCAAGCGCCGACGAATCCCGATAACACTTCGGCACAAGCCGCCCGGGCGCAAGAAGCCACCGCCGAGATTCCGGCCGCGTCGCCCACTATCGCTCCGATTGAACCGCCGTCGCTCATTCCACCGAACAGTTTACCCGGGCCTGATGCCGCCTCTCTTCCCCTAGCACCGGCGGCGCCGGAGCTGCAACAACTTCTCGACCTCTTCAAGAAATCTTCACTCGGTAAAACAGCCGACGAACACCGGCTGCACATCCAGATGGCGGAGTTGGAGACGCACATCCGAAATGATGAAGACCTGCACCAGCTCAAGCGCTCGGCGCAAGGAGGCGGAACCGATCTCGAGAGGCGCCATTGGCTGAGGGCCTACTATGAGCTGTATTATCGAAAACTGCGCGCCCGCGCCGAGACTCCGGAGTTGCGGGATTACCTCGCGGCTCAGGCCGCGAGTCACGAACTGACCTTGTTGCAGCCGCGTGTCCGGCACAATACGGACGAAGCGGAAGCCGCCAAGCTGGCCTTAGCCAGGGGAGGCACCGCCGCCGCGCCACTCGCCACTCCCTCGCAAGCGAAAGTGAACAACGTTTTCCATCCGTAAGGGGGCGCGGCCGGAAAGCAGGAGTTGCCGCGCCGGGGGAGTGCAGGTAAAATTGCGGGGCGAAATTGGCGCATTCGTCTAGTGGTTAGGACACAGCCCTCTCAAGGCTGGTGCACGGGTTCGATCCCCGTATGCGCTGCTACTCTCGTTAGGGGAAATGTTCCTCGATGGGCGGAAGATTCGCTTTCGATCACTCGAAAGAAATGCGTCTCCCGGTTTGTGTCACTCCTGAAGAACTTCGAAGTGGATGCACGCCGGGAGTTGGGCTCCAATAACCTCCTAGAGTGCCGCAACGCCGCAGTAGCGGGCTGCTGGGCAGTTGTATATCAACCCGTAAAGCAAATAAAGCTCGCCTGGATATCACTGCCGCAGCGAGCGCGCAGACTAAATGTGAGTTTCTGCCGACGCTTACGGTACATACGCGAACGTCGGAAACAAAGTCATCGCGGTCGCCGTGGCGGAGGCATCCGCCCGCTAAGCCGGGATGCCGGTTCCCGAACAAATAACGAGAACCGTACGAACAAGGAAAGGCCCCGGTCGCCCGGGGCCTTTTTCCTTTGCACATTGCCCCCGCGGCCCCGGGAACCATGCCACTTCTCCTAAAGCAGAAGCAGCGGCAGCGATTCCGTCGCAAAAACCATCGCGTCCATCCCTGGGACCCTAGCCTGGCCCGAGAGACCAGTCACCCCGATCACGGAGAGCGATCCGTTTGATCATGCTCGATCCCACGTCGCGTCGCGAGGTAAACGGCAAAACTACCGAGCCAATGGCCGCCTTCATAATGTTCCCCTGTCACCGCCGCGAGACCGGCGCGCCTATGCGCCTCGGCCGCAGCCGCGAGCGCGGGGCGGCGCGCATCCTCCGGCGGCAGGCCGGAGATGATCCCCTCCAGCATCCAGGCCCGGCTCAGATTCAACCCGTCTAGATGCGCCAGCTTCGGATCACTCGGATCCGGAGACACCGCCACGGGCAACCAAGCCTTTCCCGGCTTGACCGGGATTTGCGGCAGGAAAACCGAGAGCCACTTCGCAAACTCGTTAGGCGCGAGCACACGCCGCATCACGTCCGCTTCCCCCAGGCAGGGTGAGAGGAAATCTTCGCCTGATGGCTCGTAGGCGAGCGGGCAGTTCTTGTCCGCCAGGAAAAACTTCTTCGCGGAATCCGCGGCCAATCTGGCGAAGGCCTTATCGCCGGCGCCGCGCGCATAATCGAGCATCAGCCCGAGAGCGAAAGCCGTCTGATCGTGTTCCCCGACACGCACGGGATGAGAAAGCTTCGGCAACCAGCTCGACAGACGCTCCACCGCCTCTGCTTCCAGCGGACGCAAACGAGCGAACATTTCCCGAGCCTCGGGATCATTCCATTCGCGCAACTCCGCGGCGAGCTGGAGCAGCCAGGCAAGTCCGTAGGGCCGTTCGAAACTCGCGCGGCCTTTGTCGCCGAGGTACGCGACCTCCTGCGCGATGTTTTCTCTCGTTAGGCTTTGCTGCAAAGCGGCGCGCGCCTCCGCGGCAAACGAAGCGTCAGGAAAAGTGCGCGCCAGCCGGGCGAGCAGCCAGTGCCCGTGCACGGAAGAGTGCCAATCGTAGCAGCCGCAAAACGCCGGGGTCAGTTTTCTCGGCGGCGCCACGTCCGCGTCGCTGTTCAAGACATGGCTGATCTTGTTAGGGTATTCCTTATGCACACAAGCGAGCGCGAGGCGGGCGAAACGCTCCGCGGCACGGGCGTCGAATCGCGGCGCCGGATTTTCACCCGCCAAAGCGGCGAGCGGGAGCGCGCAAAGTGCGGCAACAATTTTCTTCATTTTTGCGGACGGTAACATCACTCTGGCGAATCCTCCGCCGCATTCGCGCTTGAAACAACGCCCAGCATCTTCAGCACGCAATCGCCGCTCGCTTTAGCAGATGACGAGGCGAACTTTCAGCGCGAGAAGCAGCGCGCTCTGCCTGCTCGGGCTTGTCACGCTCAGCGCCTGCCGGCCGGTTTTGCATCGGCAGGTCTCTGGTCGAGTCCTCGCGCTGGAGGGCACAGCTCGGGGGACGATCGACGGAAAGACGGTCGCCCTAACGAGCGTGGCATTCGTTCGCCCAGGTGAAACGATTACTTCTTCGGAGACCACGCGGCTGGATCTGATGCTCCTCCCGGGCGTGCTTGTGGAGATCGCTGGAGATACGGAGGTCGAAATTTCGCAACTGCGTCTCGTGCGAGACGGTGACGAAACAATCCATCCGATGATCGCGCGCAACGCAAGAGTCCGGCTGCGCAGGGGAACTGTCATCATCTCCGTCGGCCGCGCGCAGACTGATTCGTTTCTGCTCGTCGAAACGCCGGCCGGTACGCTCGTCGCAGGCCCTGCATGCATCTTCAAGGTCGCTGTAAGTGATAACAAAGCGATGATTCTGTGTGTTCGGGGCGCGAGCGGAGTTCAAGCAGATAGCCCGAAAAAAGCCCGGAAAATTCCCGCAGGCAATTTTGCGGCGCTCCCGCTGACAGCGGCCGGTCCCCGAGCAGTGGCGGGCGCCGGTGCGGAAGTGCAGGCCGAGGTGCGCGCGCTCTTCGATATGCAGAAGCGCCTGCTGCGCATCGAACGTGAACATGGCTCCGACTTCAAGCCTTGGTGACAAAGAACTTCAGTTCGCTGCCGAAAAAACTTATTCGCCCGCGGATTAATCTTGCCTGAAAACTGCCGGGTCTTATAATCCGGCCAAAACATGAAAACCAAATCCTCCCGTAATTGGCTCACCGCCGTAGTCGTCACGCTCGTCGCGTGCTTGTTCGTGACTGTAACTGGTTGGCTGCTGGCCTCCCCGTCTGAAGAGATAAACCAAGCCGTTGCTGCGAGCGGAGCCAAGTCCGTGAAGCAAGCGAACGCAGATCAATTTCTTGATGCTGTTGCCTCCGTTCTGGTAGGTGTGGATCAGAAAAATTCTGCTCCCTATGTCGCCGCAGCCGTTCAAGCGCGTCCCGATCTGAAGGACCAAATCATGGCAACTGCAGCGGAAGCTGATGATCATGATGGCGATGGCGATGGCGATGGGGACGACAGGCATGTCTCCCCGCACCAGCGTAAGTGCAAAGTTTGCCACAACGGCCATACCATTACCATCCCGTGTAAACAGGTGAACAAATATTTGCAGCACCATCCGGGAGATACGCGCGGACCCTGTCCTCCCACGCCTCCGCCGCACCATTGATCTTCTCGCGGCGGTACCGCTTTCCTTTCCGATTTCGTCTGCGGCTCTGAGGGCGCTTGGGCCACTGCCTGCATCGGCGCCGGAAGCAGAACGGTAACGAAGCCGGCTCAGTAAATTTTCGAGTATGCCTAACACGGCGCGGCGTGCCTTCCTCAGTTTCCGATGAGTCGCATCCGGAGAGACTTCATCAGGAGACAGCGGCGACGGGTATGCACGCTTTTTCTCACATCAATTCTCCTCGGTCTGATCGGCAACAGTGTGCTGGCCCAAGCGGAGGCACAGGAGGTGCCGACGCCTTCGGCGCGCATCCTGCGGTCGGCGACTGAAGACGTCACACTTGCAGATGAAGAAGCACAACTCCTCGCCGATAAGACCAAGCGAGAAGAACAGCATCTCGTCACCGAGACCGCGAGAACGGACAATACTGACCTGCCTCCCGCCCCCGACCAGCTCGCCTTACCCGAGGCGGAGTACATTCATTCCCTCGGCCATGAGGCATCGGCCACGCCGCGGCGTCTGCGTTATATGCTCGGTCTCACTCTCCGGACGGTCTATGATGACAATATCAACATCAGCAAGCTTGATCGGCAGAGTGACTTTTACACAACGATCGAGCCGACGATCAACGTCGGCTTTGGTGACATTGATAATAATTTTCTCGCGCTGACCTATTCCCCGAATGCCTATCTTTTTGCGACTCATTCCGAGAACGACGCCATCCAGCACTCTATCTCTCTCAACTGGCAATATCGTTTGCCGCGGGTGACGGTGAATCTCAGCGAGGACATCCAAATTCTCGACGGCACGGGCCTGAACTCAGCCACCGGCACGGGGACAGATTTCACTCGCACCAACCTCGACGTGGCCGGCCGCACCCAGCTTAATATTTACAGCACACGACTTGACGTGAACTACTCACTTACCGGTAAGACCTTTCTCACCGGCGGCATCAATTACAATCTCTCTGACTACGCCAGCTTGATCAGCTCGTCCGTGCTCTCGGGGAATGTCTATCTCAATTATACCTACAGCCCGAAGCTCTCGATCGGCGCAGGTGTCACGGGTGGGTACGATGCGGTCGATGCCCCGAGCAATGACCAGACCTTCGAGCAGCTAAATATCCGCGCCTCCTATGAGTTGACCGGCAAAGTCAGCGCCAGCGTTTCTGCTGGGTTCGAATTCCGGCAGGTTGGCAACGGCGCGAGCGATAATGGATCGCCAATTTTCGATGGCACTGTTTTGTATCAACCCTTTGACGGCACCAGCCTGGCTATGACTCTCTCCCGGCGCACGCAGAACTCCGCCACTCTCGCGGCGCAGGACTTCCATTCCACCAGCGTAATTCTCTCCGGCCGCCAGCGCTTTCTGCGACGCCTCTTTCTCGGACTCAGTCTTGGCTACGAAAACTCCTCCTACTTCAGCACCGCGACTGGGATTGATTCCAACCGGAGCGACGATTACTTTTTCGTTCAGCCTTCGCTCGACGTGGATATCACCAGCTTCTGGACGGCTGGGATTTATTATTTTTATCGGGAAAGCGACAGCTCGCTCGCCGCCTTCAGCTTTTATGATAACCAGATCGGCTTTCGCACCTCCTTCACGTTCTAATCCTGGAGTTTTGGGGATCACCGACCGCCGCCACAATGCCTGGCCCGTGGTTTGCGCTTTCCTCCTGCCGCTTTGCCTGCTGGGCGGCGCGCTGTTCGCTTCGGGCCAGTCGAACATCTTCAATGCGCCCCGCCCGCCCGCGGTTTCTGTTCCTTCTGCCGCGCCCGTTTCCGCACCGGCGCAGAATGCCGCCACCCCTGCCCCCGAAGGGATCAGCGCGCCCCGTGGTTATGTCTTGAGCGCGAACGATCAAGTCGCGGTCGAGGTTTTCGGCGAGGACGATCTGCGCACCAACGGGCGGCTGAATTCCGAAGGCAACCTCGGTGTCCCATTACTCGGCTCAGTCCATCTCGGCGGACTTAATCTCACCCAGGCTGCCGCGCGCCTAACCGAACTCTATGGCCGCGACTATCTCGTGAATCCGAAAATCAGTGTCTCGCTACTCGGTTACGCCAAACGCCGTTTCACCATCCTGGGTCAGGTAAATCGGCCCGGTAGCTATGAAATGCCTGAGGGCAATCCCGGCGGCATCGATCTCCTTGAAGCCGTCGCCACGGCGGGCGGTTATACTCGCATCGCCGCGCCCGAGCGCATCAGCGTGCGCCGTCATCGCGACAGCGGCGACAATCAAATCATGAAAGTCAACGCGAAGAAATTGGCCAAAGGAGAAGGCGGCAGCTTCCTCGTCGTCCCGGGCGACACCGTGACGGTGGGTGAGAGCATCTTCTAACGAGCCGCCGTAGCGCAGCAGGCAGCGAACTTGCTTGGCTTCAGTGACTCTTAAGACCTAGCTTTGAGCATATGACCAATCCTCCCATTTCCACTTCCGTTCCCCAACCGGCGGCTCCGCCATCCCTGCCGGTTCCCTATGAGCCGCCCGGCGAAACGAAGCGCGGATTCGACTTTCGCCATTTCTGGCATTCCACCCTTGAACGACTTTGGGTGGTGGCTCTCTGTGTTGTCGCCGGGCTTTTTCTGGCACTGGGTTATCTCGCGCGCACCCCGAAATTGTATCAGAGTCATGCCGTGCTCGAAGTCGATTTCCAGGAACCAACCATGATCAGTGGCGAAGAAACTTCTTCGCGCATGCGCTCCATGTTTCTTGCCAGCCAGGAAGCACTCCGCACGATCGAACAGAATCTGACTAATAGGAATTTGATGGCTCGGGTCGTGCGCTCGGAAGGTTTTGCTGACGATGGCGGTCGCGCGTTTCTCGGTGACAGCGTGACCGGCGATGCCGCACAGCCTTCAACTCCCAAACCGGCAGCCGCTGGAACGCTTGCGGATATTCCGGCACGAGACCGCGCTTTTAACCCGCTCGAAGACGGCCTCGGCGGTGCTCTTTCCAGCATGGTAAAGCCAGTCATTCGCCGCGGCACCCGCCTCATCGATCTCTACGTGACGAATCGTGATCCCGCCGTGGCCCAGCGCATCGCGGAAGCTGTCGGCCGCGAATACATCCGCATGTCGATCGAGCGCCGCTCTGATTTCAGCCAGGAAAGCTTGCGCTATCTCATGGAAGAAGAAGAGCGCTTGAAGGGTAACTTGCAGCGAAGCGAAGCCGCCGTTGCCGAATACAAAGCAAAGACGCCGGATGCGCTGCAGCTTGGTGGTGGCGCAACAGCTACCGGAGGAGCACCCGGCTCGAGCGCGGGCGGCGGTCGCGGCGGCCTGGTCGAAGACAAACTGCAAGACCTAACGAGTAAAGTAACCTCCGCCAAGACCGATCGCGTTCGCCTCGAAAGCGAGTTACAACAGATTGACCAGATCGCGGAGAGTGTTGATGCGCTCCTAGCCATCCCGAGCATCGCCAACGCTCCGGTCGTCGTCGATCGCCGCAAGGATGTCGCCCAGTTGGAGTCCGCTGTGGCCAGCCTGGAGCAACGCTATAAATCCAGGCACCCAAAAATGATGGCGGCCCGCGCCGCTCTCACGGAAGCTCAGGCCGCCTTGAGCCGCGCCGTTCTTAGTCAGCCCGCCGTCCTGCGTAATGTGCTCCAGCAGGCACGCGCGGCAGAGAAAAGTCTCGGCTCAGCGGCAGCCGACCAGGAGAAGGCTGCTTTCGCCCTGAACAAAGCCGCCATTGGCTACCAGGAACTGGCGCGCCAGGCCGAAACCGATCGCGCTCTCTACGAGAGCGTGCTCCGGCAAATCAAGGAGACCAACCTGACTAAAGACGTCAAGACCAACGCCGTTAGCATCGCGGAACACGCCACTCTGCCCTACGCGCCCGCCAGTCCGCAGCCCGTCAAAGCCATAGTCCTGGGCTTACTCGGAGGCATTGCCGCCGGCCTCGGCTGTATCTATGGCGTTGATGTTCTCGATCGCTCCATCAAGACCGTTGATCAGGCCGAAACACTTCTAGGTCTGCCAGTCCTGGCTGCTGTTCCAGAAAGAGTCAGTCTCGAAGCGAAAAACGCAAAAGGTAGCACGACGGCCGGTTCCGGAACGACTTACAGACTCGTCGCGGAAGCGCCCGAAGGACCGGTCGCCGAATCCTTTCGCAACTTGCGCGCCGCCCTCTCCCTTCTCGGCCCGGAAGTGGAGCGCAAAGTCTTCCTCTTTACGAGCGCTTTGCCAAACGAGGGTAAGAGCTTCACGAGCGCGAACTACGCGCTTGCGCTCGCCCAGCAGGGTCATCGCGTCCTCCTGATCGATGGCGACCTGCGGCGCCCTAGTCTGCACAAAATCTTCTTCGACACCGCCACCAATCGAAAGGCGAGGCCCGACAAAGATAATCCGCCAGGTTTGATCGATTGCCTCGTCGGTGAAGCAGAGCTAAGCGCCGCCGTTCGCCGGGTCTTAGCCCGGGACGTCGACGTCAGCCGGCCCACCAAGGGAGGCAACGAAACCTTCACCACCGCCACCGGCGGAGAGCTTTCCATTCTCGCCGGCGGCCGGCGTGCGCCTAACCCGGCGGAACTCTTGAGCGGCACTTCCTTCGGCAAAGTGGTCGCAGAAGCCGCCCGAATCTTTGACCGGGTGGTGATCGACAGCGCTCCGATTCTGGCAGTGAGCGACACCCTTCTCATGATGCCTCACATCCAGACCGTCAGTCTCGTCGTCCGGGCCGCTAAATCTCCACGCAACGCAATCCATCGGGCGTTGAGTCTCCTCGCCGTCGCCGGAGCGCGGCCTGCCGGAGTTGTCCTTAACCGCCTCCCCCGCCGCCGCGGGGCCGGTCATTACTATTACTATGCCTCCCCAGGTTACGGCGCCGGAGAAGGAAGCTATGAAACACTGAAAAGCTGACGGTGTGTTAACAGTTATTGGTTATTGGCATAGCACACTTTAAGAGCCAGGACAGGGTGTAAGTGAAAGTATTCATTCGTCCTTCATCCCTCATCCTGCATTCTTGCTTTTCCCCATCCCCTACTGCCCCAGCAGATCCCGAGATAGGTCGCGACGTAGAGTTGGAGCGACGAGATTTGCAGCGGAAAATCAACCGCCGCGTGGATCGCTACCCCAGCGAGAGCGACGAGGACCAACGGAAGCAGCAGGCGTTGCCGCGGATACCAGCGCGAGACGCTGCCTTTGTTCGTTAGACTGCGCAGGGCCGCGATCATCCCGCCAAAGAAAATTCCAGCCCAAAGGGCGCCGCCGATCCAGCCCCATTCCAGTAGCGTCTGTAAATAATCATTGTGCAAAAAGAGCCAACTGCCTTGAGCGCGCTGCTCCGCCTCACGTAGAAAGGAAGGAAAGACAACGCTGAACGTGCCCGGCCCAAACCCGGTCGCGCCAGCTTCTGGCAGGGCGTGAATCGCCACCTGGTCGACCAGCCATCTCGCGTCGTGCGTCCAGGTTGATTGGAACCGATCCCAGCGCCCTAACGATCGGTCGAGGTGACTGGTCTGCACGATCGCCCAGAGAGCCACTCCGCCGACCAGAAGAGCAATCAACGCAGTCTTTACCTCGAGATGCCGAACCCTGCGAAAAACCTTGCCCGCGGAGAGGCCGAGAAGAATCAGCACCATGAGCGCCGCGAGAAACTGTCCCATCCGCGAAGTGTCCGAAGCCACGGCCACGATCATGATTACCGACAAGGTAAGCCAGAGAGCCCGCGCGCCCGGATTGGCTGGCCGGGTGACATAGCGAAAAGCAAGTCCCAGGACGGCGGGAAGGACTAGGTTGAGATAAGCCCCAGCGTTACCGTGATAATAATAGGAGGCGAAGAAGGTGGATACCGGCGGCTCACCTATCTCGAGCGGTTGCCAGAAAGGCAGCTCAGCTCCGGTCGCCTTTTGCACGAGACCGAGCAGAGCTATCGATCCTCCGGCCAGCCCTATCGCCCACCAGATCTTAAGCAGCCACTTTTCATCCTGTGCGAGATCGGCCGTCACCCAAATGCATCCGAGAAGCGTCGCCACCCGCCACATCGACGCCACACTTAAGAAGTAATCCACCGCCCCCGGCGCATTCGGCGCCGGCGAAGTCAACGGCAGGAAAATAGAGTAATCGGCATCGAAAACAGCATGCGCATTCAGCGCCATCCCCCAACCCAGCAAAAGCAAGGGCAGGCCAAGGGCAAGTAAAGGCCATGAGCCAAACTCTCGCGTCCGAGAATCGCCAAACGCGACTTGCTCGCACTCTTCGGTTTCAAGTCGCGCGCGCGTTTGGGGTGAGCCGGTCGGTCGGCCGACTTGGCGTATGAGCGCGCTCACCGCCCACAACACGAGCATGGCTCCCAGAATCCAATCCAAATGCCGAATCGCGGAGGCGCTCGTCCCGCCATCATCCCACGGCGCGTAAAACAGCGCCGAGACCAGCAGCCAGCCCGCGGCGGCGCGGCTGGCGTGTCCGATGGATAGCCTCACCCGCATCCAGTCAGTTCTAATCGAAGCAATGACGAAGGCGAGCGCCTGCTCGCGGTGGTTCAGTGCATTCGCGGCTCCGATCGATGCGTCAGTACCAGCGCTGTAGCGCGGGTGTCCCACCCGCGTCGCCGCCATGAGCTGGGCGGGCCGATAATCAGCGCCCAGCCGCCCTCGCGGGCCAGAGACCCGCGCTACATGCGAGACCCGCGCTACGCGGCCTTCTCGTAGCTCACCTTGTCATCCTTATCCAGCCAATCGAAGAGCGGCGTCGTCGCCGGATCCATCCCGAGTGGTTTCAGCTGCTCCTCATACCATTCCCGTTTCTCCGGGTCTTGATGCGGATTCGCCGCCAACATCTCCTCGCGCCAGGCCTGCTTTTCCTGCTCGGACTTCTGTCCGCCATGGGAATCGACCCACTTGGCCATTCCCTGGTCATCGGTTCCCTTCGCGACTTCCGCCTTGAAGTCGTCTCCTTTGATCCCCTTCCAGCCGAAGAGCATGTTATCGAGCGGGCAATCGAAATGATATTCGCCAATGTCGCCCTCGAGCAGCGCGCGGCATTTATCGAGCGTCCGTCCCAGAATAACGTAACCGCCCACCACGGACTTCGGGCTGCGCGGCGCTTCTTTCGTCAGATCTTTTCCTGTAACTGATTGGTTCATCGCAGACCTTACGGCGGCGAATGAAATCCGGCAACTGAGCCGAAATTTCTGGCCACCCCGGGGACGCGAACGAACGACCTTTTGCGATTCAATTGTATGAGTCAAAAAAGCGAAATTATCTCCACACTGAACAATCTGATCGAAACGCTGAAGGACGGGCAGGAAGGGTTTAAACAATCCGCCAGCGGCGTGGATGATCCGCAATTGAAGTCAACATTTGACATGCTCTCGCTGCAGCGTTCGAAATTCGCGGGCGAGCTGCAAAGCGAAGTCGTGAACCTGGGCGAGCCGGACCCGGAGGATTCGAGCAGCGTCACGGGGTCGATGCATCGCGCCTGGATCAACGTAAAGAGCGCGGTCACGAACCGCGATCGCCACGCCATCCTCGCGGAAGCCGAGCGGGGCGAGGACGTAGCCGTCAAGGCCTACAAAGATGCGATGGAAAAGGACCTGCCGGCGCCAATCAACGACATCGTCACTCGGCAGGCGGCCGAAGTGAAGAGCGCGCACGACAAGATTCGCAGTCTCCGCGACGCAGCCGCGCAAACGTAGCGCGGGTCTCCGGCCCGTGTGTAGCGCGGCGTCTCTGACCCGCTTCTTAGGGCGCTCTTGCACAGTCGAGACTTCGCCGGGATGCTCGCTCATGCGACCGGCTGCGGGCCCATTACAGGAAAGCGAAATCCCGGCGGAGTGGCGCGACGAGTTCGAGGCAGCGGCCCGGCGGCCGCTCGCTTTGCGCATGCGCTACGCCTTCATTCACACTTACAAGCCGGTGCTGGATGACGCTCCCTACCGCTCATGGGATTCGACCGCCGAATACAGGAGCTGGTGCGAACAGAACTTGCCGGAATGGCTCGGCTATGGTCGCGTTTGAGTATCGGCAGGCGCAGGAGATTCAGGAGAAATTCTCCGAACACGCTGTTCGCTATCTCTTCCTGGGAAAGTCAGGCGCGATCTTGCTTGGCTTTCCCGACACGACGCAGGACGCCGATCTATACCTCGATCGCAGCCCGGAGAATTGCCGCGCTCTTGCCACCGCATTGCGCGAACTAGGGTTCGCACTCACTGAGGGACAGGCCGCTGAAATCGAGCGCGGGAAAGACTTCATCCAACTCAAGAACGGGCCGTTCGATCTCGACCTTGTCTTTGCTCCGGATGGGATCGAGCGCTTCGACGATGCCTGGCGTCGCCGTGTGGAGGTGGAAGGCTTTCCGGTCTGCCATCTCGACGACATCATTGCGAGCAAAGCCGCGACCAACCGGCAAAAAGATCGCGAATCGCTTCCAAGACTGCGTTCCTTTCGCGAGTGGTGGATGCGCCGCGCAAAATAAGTCTTTTAAACAACACGTGTCATGACCTTCACAAATTCGATCACCCTAACGAGCAAAGGGATTTCCGCGTGAAGCTCGCCAGCTTCGAAACCATCGTCCGAGCCCTTAATCAGGGAGGCGTGCGTTTTATCGTGGTGGGAGGCATGGCGGTGAATGCGCATGGATACCTGCGCTTCACGAACGATGTGGACTTGGTGATTCGGCTTTCGCAGCGCGACATCGTCTCGGCTTTTGCCGCCCTCGAGCAAATCGGCTACCGGCCCAGCAATCCCATCGCGGCGGAAGATTTCGCCGATCCACAGACTCGGGAAAGCTGGCAGCGGGAAAAGGGCATGCGGGTGCTCAAAATGTGGAGCGACCAACATCGCGAAACACCGCTCGACATTTTCGTCTACGAGCCTTTCGATTTCGCCTTGGAATACGAGCAGAGCTTGCTCCAGGAAGATCAAATCCCGGTCCGCTTCGCTTCAATCCGGGCTTTGATCGCGATGAAGCAGGAAGCGGATCGACCGCAGGATCGCATCGATATTGAAAAGCTGCGGCAGATCGCGGAGCTTACGGCCGAGTGAGCGTAGAAGATTCGGGCGAACCGCAAATCGATTGGGAGAGTTGCACGTTCGAAGGAGCGGAGCGGGAGCAGCTTCGGGTTTGGAGCCAGTTACCCTTGCGGAACAAACTGGAGGCGCTTGAAGAGATGTGCGATCACGCGCGAGCTACGATCGAGTGGCGGCGCCGGCAAGGTCTGCCTTACATCGATCCCTACACGCGAGAGCGCATCTCGCGCACTGCCACCGTTCGCGAAGAGCCGGACGACCCTTCCAGCCGAGCCTGACCCGCTCTGTCTTTATTAAGCGCTCATCACCTCTCGCATCGGGCGTGTTACCGCGGCGGGATTTTCTCCCTCACGTCGTTCAACTCGCGACCTTAAGAGACATTGAGAAATACTGTCTCTACCTATTTCCACGCCTGTACACGCCGGCTGCTGCGCCCATGCCCTGCCGGTCGAATTCACCCTTGCGGCTTTCCGGTTCGGCCACAGCATGATTCGCGACAATTATTTCCTGAACCCGCATGTCAGAATCGTGGACTCGGCGAAGATTATTACCATGACTAAATCGGGGGGAATTAGTCGTTGCCTGCCAGCTAATTTCGTAATTATGTGGCAAAGATTTTTTACGGAAAGCGATACTACAGTATCGCCGTGAGAACATAGATACGTTTATCGTCCAAGCGCTTTATGATCTGCCTTCCCGCACAATCCGGACCTTGCGTCGCCAGTCTGCTGGCTCTGCGTCCCCGCAGGAAGGATCCACTCGGACGACTGGTCGTCCGCTGCCGGAGCTTACATTAATCCGGGGCTCGCGAGTCCGGCTGCCTAGCGGGCAGGAATTGGCGGACCGGTTCGGTCACCCGCGGGTGCCGTCAGATTCCATCGCTACGCGGCCAGAAGACGAGCGGTTTCGGGCTAGTGGCTTTCGGGACCGGACGCCTCTTTGGTATTACCGGCTGCGCGAGTCAACGGTCGAAGGAATTTATGAGCCCGAACCTGAAGGCCGGCATATTACGATACAAAAGTTGGGTACGATTGGCAGTCGAATCGTTGCCGAATTCCTTTATGAACTACTGAATGCCGACTATCATTCAATCATGCATGCAGGCAAAGGGTGGCGGCCACGACCTTCACGTTCGGTGGTTCGACTCAGTTACTCGATTCGATGCAGAGTCTGGTCTTGTTTGCTCAGCAGCCAAGCCGGAGGGCATAGGAAGCGCTTTGCGCCAGCAAATGTAACTACACAACACATACCTTAACAACTCTCGGTCGCTCGGGTTAGGCGAGACCTGTGGCATTCTTTGATCAGCAGGAGACAATTCAATCATCAGCGAGCTGCCTGCGAGTAATGCTCCTCGCCTGGGTCAAAGATTACCACGCGCCCTTGTGGTGGAACCTTAACGTTACCGAATCCTGGATTCTCAAACAACTGGCGCGCGGCCGCGTCATTCCCGACGCAGGCTTGCCCAGCGCCCGGGTTTGCGATGATGTACCTCATGACTCTGATGATTGCGTCTCGTTTCTTCTCTTCATTTTCCCAATCTCCTGTTGGTCCATTACTCATTGTTTACTCCCGTTTTCTAGAGCGAGATTGTCTCGCCATTTGAGGCCGTTGTTATCGGCTGGGCCTGTTTGCCGTCTCATCTCGGAAAGCTTTGTCTCCCAGATTTGAAAGCAGTTGGTCAAAATGGGGGTCGCGCGCTGCCGCATCAAAGCGCGGGTCGAGCCGGGGCGACCGGAAATCGCTCCAGCCGTGCAAGGCCGCTTCGCGTAGATAATCACGCCCGGCTGCAGTATTTCCCAGCGAGTATTCTACCGCGGCCAGGCGATAAAGGGCGGCACCGCTATGGACGCTGGTTGGCGAGCTTAACTCCTCACTTCTAACCCGCCTTAGTGTCGTTAGGCCTTTTACTTCCTGTCCTTCTAACTGTTGCAAACGACCCAAAGCAGAGCCATAAGTCACCGAACCGTAAAAATTCGCGCCTTTACTCGGATCACGGGCGTTGAGCTCGCGATAGAGCCGCTCTGCTTCCGGGTAGTTTCGAGTGAAGAATTCGATCTGCGCGGCCATCTGATCGGGGAACACGTCGGAAGCTTTATCGCGATTAGAGCGGTCGCGATTTTCCCGACAAAGCTGGCGCGCCGCCGCACTGTTTCCTTCGAGTAACCGTTGATGACAAAGTCCCACCCACCCATCAGAATTTCCAGGCCGTAACTCCATGGCCCGCCGGTAAGCATTCTCTGCTTCTTTCCCGTCGCCCAGTTCGATCCAGCAATCTCCCAGAAAGGCGTCATAGGCACCGGGTCGCGACGTCCAATAGCGAGCCATCTCCAGCCAGCCGATCGCTCGCACAGGTCGGCCCAGTCTTTCCAATGTTTCGCCGAGAGAGCTTGCGACATGTTCTTCCGGGCCGCCGGTTTCCATGGCTCGAAACTGTTCTTCCAAGGCTTCTTCAAACCTGCCGGTTTGAAAGTAGACGCCAGCCAGTGACCGGTGACCGTCCGGTAGCCCCGGCTCCAGCAGGAGCGCTTGCTTTGCTTCCCTTTCCGCCCTAGCCAACAATTGGGCATCCCACTGGAAGTGAATCCGGCTCGCAGCGCTCGCGGATAGGTAGGCATGAGCGATCGCCGACTTAGGTTCAAGTTCGATCGCCTTTTCCAAGCAGTGCAAAGACCTATCCAAGTCCTCGATTGAATCGCGAAACATCAACTCGCGCCCTGAGATAATGAATTCGCGTGCTGTCTGGTTACGCAATCCCGGGTCGCGCCCCGCAATAGTTATGGCTGACCAATCCGTTGCCTCCAGCGCGGAATAGATCGGCTGTAGCATGCCGCCGGCCGATTCTCCGATAACTCCTCCGTTCGGAGCCATGTCCATGGACTTAGTCGCAAGGGTGTCGCCCGTGGCGGCACTCAGTAACCGCATCGAGATACGCAGCTTTCCTTTTACGAGGCGTTCGCTACCTGTAAGAATGGTGCGTGCATGCAGCGAGAGGTTGGCTTCTCTCATGTCTGCGACGCTGGCCGTATCCGACCAGAACGGATTGGCTGGAAAAACTGCAGTAACGCGAGCAGGGCCTAACCGGGAAAGGTTCGCCTGCAACGAGTGCGCGATCGCAAGCATGAAGGCGTTGTCCGGCCTGGCGGTATCGAGGTTGAGAAAAGGTAGAACGGCAATCGAATGGGCCGCGAGTTTATCTTCCTGAAGGGTCGCGGCCAGGTGGCGCGTTTCGAGTTGACGCACGAGGGCGACGGCGCCGAGCAAAAGACTGCCCGCTATGCTAGCCGCCAATGCCGGTTTTCGGCGCAACCACCGCCAGACTCTTACCGGCGGCAAAACTGGTCGCGCCATGACGGAGCGGCCTTCCAGCCAGCGCTCCAGGTCTTCCGCGAGACCGTCCGCTGAGCGATAGCGAGCAGTTGGTTCTTGCTCCAGGCAGCGGGCACAAATTGTTTCCAGGTCGCGATCGGCGCCTCTGACTAACGAACGTAGCTTTGGCGCGGGATTCTCGGCCGCCTGATGATGACCGCGAGCGCGTGCTCACCGAGAAAGGGCGGCCGGCCCGCCAGTAAGTCGAACAAGATCGCGCCGAGACTGTAAATGTCGGACGAAGGCTTAAGACTGGCCGCCGGACCTCTCGCTTGTTCGGGGGCGATGTAGCCGGGCGTGCCGAAGATGGTCAGGGTTCTCGTTAGGTCGCTCGAGGTATCGAGCCATTTCGCCAGCCCGAAGTCACTCACGAGCGGTTCGCCGCGGCCATCGAGGAGGATGTTTCCCGGTTTCAGATCGCGGTGGAGAATCCCCTCGCGATGGGCATATTGGACGGCGCGAGTCACCTTCGCCAACAGGCGCACGACTTCGCGCGGATCGTCGTGCAGGGCCGGGCCGACTTCCTGAAGGCTGCCGCCCGGAGCGAATTTCATGCTGAAGTAGGGCACGCCTTCTTCGCTCTCCGCCACTTCGTAGATAGGCAAGATGTTCGGGTGATCGAGGCTCGCGGCCGCTTCCGCCTCACGCCGGAAACGGGCTAGCGTCCCGCGGGAATCAGCGTGATACCCGAGCACCCGCTTTAGCGCGACGATCCGCCGCGAATGCCGCTGGCGCGCACGATAGATCACGCCCATCCCGCCGCGGCCTATCTCCTCCAGGATCTCGTAATTCCCGAGCCGCCAATGGGTGTCGGCTACAGAGACCGCGTCGAGCGCAGCCGCAAACTCGCCCGCCTCGACGTTCTCCTCTTCATCCGCTCCTGCCCGAAGCAGACAACTCAGGCACAGGCCGTGCGCGATGCGGGACGTGGTGTGGCAATTCCTGCATTCGTTAGGCGCGGCGTGCAAGGTCGCGAAGGAATCGGTCAGGCCGCAGAGATTCATGGGGGAAAGTTGAGAGTTGCTCGCCCCGGCGTCGCCCGTCCAGGGCAGAGGCGGGAGGGTTGAGAGTTAAGAGTTATTGCTGATGCAACTGAAATGGCGAGGTAGCGGTCTAACATCTAGGCCTCACTTCCCGCCGCGAGCGCGGCACAGAGATAACGTAACTCTTCATCGACGTCGTCAGGCTGCGCCACGGTTTGCGCCACCTCCTCCCGCAGCAGTTGCCGGTAGCGCTGGCGCAGCCGATGGAGCGCGCGTTTGATCTCCGCCGTTCCTACGCCTAACTCGCGCGCAAGTGAGTCATAAGACACATCTGCCCGCTCCGCCGTGAGCGAGCCGCTCAAGATATCGAAGACCCGGCGCCGGCCACGGCTTTCGCACTCCTCCTGCAAGCGCCGGAGCGCTTGTTCCGCCACCGTGGCCGCCCAACGCACATCGAATACGCGTTCCGCCGGCCAGGAGTTCAGGACCGCCGCGGGGATCGTCAGGCGGGAGGGCGCTTCCGCCATCCATTCATCCCACGCCACGAGCTGCACCTCGCCACCGCGTTTGCGCGCCCGCCCCTTGGCGTGGGCGTCGAGAAGAAAATTTTGCAGTGACCTGAGCAGGAGCGAGCGGAACCGGCCCCGCTCCGGGTCGGCTTGCTGAAGAAGATTACCCTTTAGGACCATCACGAAAAAATCCTGGGTTAAATCCTGCGCGTCGGGGACTGAGTGCCCGCGCCGGCAGACGTAGGCGAAGATCGGCCGCCAATAAATCCGGCAGAGCTGCGCGAGCGCCTCGCGGGCCTTTCCCACTTCGGTCTCTCCGTCGAGCGAGGAAAGGATCAGGCTCCAGCGTGTCGTATTGAACCGTCCGCTGGTCCCCATCGCATCCGTCGCCCGGTCGGGAGTCATCGAGCGGGAGGATGGGGAGTGACAAAATTTTATTCAAGACAAAAATAAGAAGATTGTTAGGCGTCCTTGGCAGGCTGGCGCGGATGAAATATTTCATGCTTCTGAAGTTCTACGGCATTAGCGCGGTGAAGTTTCCCGTAGTCTTGTCGCCGCGAAAGATGGGGGCGTGTCGTGCGCCAGGGGAGAAATCCTGCGTCGCATCCCACGAAATTCGCTGCAAAGCCGACGCGTTCGTTGCACCTGCAGCCGCCACGGCCGCCGCTACACTCTCTGGGGGATTTCGAAAGCGTTCAGTGTGACTCGCGCGAACTCGATTAGTTACCTTGTGCAGGTTGCCGGACTTTGCTCATTGTGGACACATAAAGACGATCTTGATTCACTAACTGCATGCGCACACCCGCCGATTCGTCCGCCAGGCCTGGGACGAGCCCATTCGCGTTAACGATCGCGGACGCGAAGTAGCCGTCCTCAAAGCGCCAGCCCCGGCAGAAGCTGCAGGCAAGCCATTTCCAAAAACGCCGTCTAGCTTCGCTTCCCAAGGGTGCGGATTGACTCGTCGGTCTACATCTCGCAGGAGAGCGACATCGGTGATTTATTCGACAGTAACTACATCAGGCAATGTTACCTGGCTGAAATGGGAACGCCCCAGGTGATAGCGCTGGCGCAGTCGCATCCCGGGCGGGCCTGCGCCTTACACGGTCGCCTCGAGTTTCTTTTCCGCCGTCAAACGGCATCTGCGCGAAGGCAACCTCGCCCCAGCAAGACGCACGAGGTGCTCCGCCAATTCGCGCGCGACGAGGCGGCAGACCTTTGGTCATTTCTCCCTCTGGCTCGATCACTGATCGAGTCAGCTTGCATGCGCCTGGCGGCACTGCCTGATTCTGTGCTTTGCCGGGCGGCGGACGCATTGCATCTTACCTGCGCCGCAGTCAACAGCTTTGACGCCATTTACAGCAACAATCGGCACTTACTCACGGCAGCACCTCATTTCGGTTTGAAGGGTCGTAACGTCATCGCTTAGGGAGCGCAGAAAGCTTCCGCTCTCTTCCCTCCCAGCGAAGCGGTGTAGCGGCGGCCGCGGCGGCCGCCAACGAGCTGGATCAGCGAGTAACACATAAATCTCCGTGAAGCAGACCTATGGCAGCACATAAACTTCGACCAACGCGACGCCGGTGGTGTCATTCTTGCCGCGTGCGATCGCGGTGTAAGTCCCCGGAACAAGGGTGCGCACAATCGCCGATTCACGCGGATCGGTCGGAACCGCCCCGGTGTCGATGATCTTCTGTTTCTGCGTGCTCTCCCAATCGTCGTTGGAGGCGAGCAGATCGCCATCGGAGCCGTGTAACTCCAGAGTCGTATCCTCCAGCGCACTCGCGACTCCTTGACTCGTTAGGCTAGGACCGATCGCACGCACCAGCACATCGGCGGGCAGATCGCCGCCGACAATGACCCCACCAATCATGGCGCCATCACCGGCTTGCACGCTGCCCCGCGTCGAGACGTTCCCGAGCTGCGCTCCGTTCGTCGATTCCAAATCGTAAACCTCGACCAAGGCAATCCCGGTCGCGTTCCCTTTGCCATGGACAATCGCAGTGTAGGTCCCCGGGTCCAGGGTAGCCACAATGGCTGACTCCTTCGGATCGGTCGGCGGCACCCCACTCTTCTCGATCGCCGTCTTCTGCTCGCTCTGCCAGTTGTCATTACTTGGATCAGACCGGTCGCGTCATGCAGCTCCAGCACTGTATCCTGGAGCGCGCGGGCCAAGGGGACACCGCCTACGTTGAGCGAGGGACCAATCGCGCGCAGGATCACCTTCTTGGGCACGTCCAGTGACGATGAAGCCGCCAATCAGCACGTTGTCCCCCGTCCCCACAGCTAGCCGGGTCGAAATGTTAACCGCCGACCCTGGCTGCGGAGTGGGTGCCGGGGTGGGAGTCGGCGTGCTGCTAGGACTCGCGGTCGGCGTGGGTGTTCCACTCGGTGTCGGCGTAGGCGTGTTTGTCGGGGAAGGTGTTGGGGTTGGAGTCGGTGTCGCGGTCGGGGTGATTGTTGGTGTTGGAGTGGCTGTCGGCGTCGGCGTCACAGTCGGAGTCGGCGTAGGTGTGGGAGTTGGAGTTGGAGTTGGCGCGGAGGTTATGGTGATCTTCAACGTGGCATCCGGGCCTTGGCCAGTTGTGTTGGTGGCGTGAAGAATCGAGTTGAACGTCCCCGCGATGGTTGGGGTTCCAGAAATCAGACCGGTTGTCGTGTTCAGGTTCAAGCCCCCAGGCAACCCGCTCTCGCCAAAGCTGGTCGGACGATTGGAGCCGGTAATTTGATAGACGAACGGTGTGCCTACTTTACCCGTCGCGCTCGTGGCACTCGTAATTACCGTTGCCGCTGTATCAGCGAGAAAAAGACCGTCCGAGCCATCCGATAAGCTCGCGTGAATCAAAAGCTGCCCTTTAGAGTTGAATCCCTTGATTGCAGGATAGGCTCCTATCGTAGCGGTCCGCCCATTACCCAAATCAACAGTATCACCATAACGTGTCACATAGACTAATTCACCGTCTGGATTACCGACGTAGATCGCTTGATCACCGTTCACAGCGCGTGTCCCGATCCACCCTGCAAATGCGATACGACCGGAGTCGTTGATAAAGTAATTGTATCCGAATGTGACCGCTGGCGGTTCATGCCTATCGCCGTCAAAAGTTTCTCCCTGACCCAAGCCGGGAGCCGTTGTTCCTTGCAACGCAACAAGTCTTAGGCTGGTCGGCGGTCCCGACCATACCCCTTGTTTCCCGGTACTGAGATATTGGGTGAACACAAGCTGCGCAGCAGCATTAATCAGAGCGTCAAATGTCGTCGCGCTTCCCACAAAAGGATTAACCCCGTACGTCACCCCGGCTTCCACCCCCGGCGCTTGCATTCCGGCCCGGGCGACCAAGGTAATCGCGCCAGACGAACCTACCCAGAGAGCAACCGAGTTGGCGGACGTGACGCCGACCCCCGCTCAAGCCCGTTGAGAACGCGGTCGTGCCCGAAGCATTCAGTGCAATCGAAGCCACACCCTGAATGTCATAAAAGACTCCCTGACCAATCCCGTTAGCTTGGTCGCCGCTGTGAACCAAGAGGTCTATATTTCCGACAGTGCCTGAATATATGCCAAAACCCGTCTCATCGGTCCCGCTGTCGACACCTTGAAACAGCACTTTACCACCGGACTGCAACCAGACAGTCTGCAGATCAATCAAAGTAAAGGTTACACCCAGAGGACGGCCCGGTGCCTGCATGCCGGTCAGGGCCGCAATCGCCAGGTTTCCCCGAGTTCCAACAATGAGACCTGTCTCGAAGGACGGGCTGAATCTCGCTCCAAATACCACAAGCCCTCCGTCAGTTATCGGAACTTGTGAATCGAAAGTCGTATAACTGGCGACGTCAACGAAAGCGATTGGACCAGGGCCGCCGGGTATCGAATCCCCGGGCTTCGCGATCAACGCCGGCGCTCCGGGCAGGCCTGCAAAGAGTGAAAAACTACCATCGTCCAAGTCGTTACCAAGAAAATATCGCCGGAGCGATCCAGAGGCGAAGGAGTGAAAAACTGAGCATACGTTCTGTTCGGCAAGCCTGGCGCAGGCGAACCCTCACGAGCGACGAACTGCAATGCGCCGGGCGCTCCCTCAAAGAGAGCGGTGTCGTTCGTCGAGTTGATTCCTGCACCGATCAGAAACGCGTTGAACTGAATCTCGCCCGCCTCGTTTAATCCAGGGGAGCCGGTGAATTCTTGAAAGAGATCGTATCCGGTGTTTGGCCCGATACCGGGCGGGAGTTGACCGGTTAAAGCAACAGGAGTAATCGGCTGACCAGCACGCAGCGAAGAACACTCTAGTAGGAAAATAACACCGAGCGTCACCGTCAAAGGTAGATGAAGTTTTTGCTTTTTGTTCATGGAATTGCTTTTTTCTTAGTTCTCTTGCATCTGTGTCGAAGCTGCCTACGCGAATTGCCAGTTAACCACCACCTGTCGCGTGTTGACCTGCCCGCTCACTCGCAGAGCCAGCATTGCTGCCGGAGTCAGATCAAGGCCGGCGCGATTGCTGGGGACGCGACCATCCTCCGCTCGTAGATGATGCTCGTACTGGGCTTCCGAAGCGGGGCGGCTACCGTGATCCCAGTAACTATCATGCGTGTTCCAAGGACCGACATCGTTAACCCGACAGACGACGGTGAGGCCGTTACTGGGATTCGTGACAAGAATCTGCGTCTTCGTCCGTGGGATCCGGGCCGGCAGAGCTGCTTGTGGGTGATTCGGGTCGATCAGCCCTCCGTAGGCACTTAGCATTCCTGCTTCACTCCCACCTCCAAACTCGGTCGACAGAATGCCATGCTGAGCGAAATCGAGTGCCGACGATCGCTCTCCTCCTAATTGCCTTCCGGCTGCACCGATGGAAGCGAGGACATCGAGCGAAATAGCGTCATCATTCTCCCCCGGACCCTCTGTCACTTGTGCGAAATGATTCTCGACGGCTACGAGAAATGCGTCCCAACCACTAGATGGCTTACGGAGAAGAGCCGGGCAGTTCTTGCCGATCCATAGGTGATGTTGAGTGACATTTCCCGCTGGCGAAATTCCCAGCTCGTGCAAAAGGAGAGCGGTGAGACGAGCTGCCTTATCATTCGCGGCTTGCTGATCGATGCCCTTGTTCTCACAAATCTCGATCCCGATGCTCTTCGCGTTCCCGTCGTGGGATCCAGCATGCCAGCCGACTTCGCCGACGGGCAAGCTCTGATAGATACTTCCGTCATCAACGCTGAAGTGCCACGAGACCTTGCGGCGCCATTGTGCCTCAGCTCCTTCTGGTAAAGGCAGTGCGCCCTGGCGTCAGCTCCCGGCTCGTCGTTGTCGGTATTGTGAATCGTGATCTTCGAAGCGTGCAGGGGGGTTCCGGGCCGGTTGTTATTCGTACGAGGGATGAGATCGACGATGATATTAAGTCCGGTCCGCAGCTCTTGGATCGAAATTCCGTCAGGCGGGTGTGTATTTAAGACGTGGGGGGCTTGATTCCTAGTCTTAGTTTTGTTGCGCTTTCTCGGCATAAATGGGAGTTTGTGAGGCGTGGTCTCGGTGGGGGGAAATTCAAGCGGGAGCGTTTATCCCGGCACGACCGCACTCACGATCGCGCTGGGCTGGCCGACTTCGTCGTCGCCGATGACGCCGGTGATTTGGTACTCGCGTTCTTCGGGAGCGACCCGCTGAGTTGTCGTGGTAGAGAACTCTGGAATGGGATCTGCGAGTAAGAGATTTGTCTTGGTCGAGTCGGGTCCGCCGCACCCCGATCGACGAATCTGTGTCAGAGGCGCGCAGGTTTTGGATCGGGGAGTTTCTCGCAATCCGTTTGGGCGGTCGGAATATCTTCCCTCCGGATCCAGCCCGCCTTTATTATCTGTGGTTCTTGAAGCGCAAACGATGAGGGTGGGTCGACGTCAAAGTTCATTTGGGTCGGGGCTGAGGACTGTGAATCTTTCACGCTAATGAATAACCGTTGGAGGGGTAACAAATCTCAGGCGGTTGGCCGTAGAATCGTCAAAGTAGGGATTCTCCCCATCTCAGCCTATCGGGGATTTCCCCGATCTTTGCGCGTATCGGGCGATCCATTCTGAGAGAGAGCGGCCCAATCGAGAGCGCCTTTCAGGAGCGCTTCGGCGTTGGGATAACTCAGCTTGAGCTTAATGTGTTCGCGATAGGTCTCGATCGTCTTGCGGCTTAGTCCGAGTTCCTGCGCTATCCGGCTCGTGCCGAGACCTGTGCCGATGAGTCGGAAGACATGAAGTTCCCTATCAATCAGGCTCGCGATGGTACGAGCGGGCGCTCCCGCTTGCGGGCGAACCTCGCGTTGGGAGGCTTTACGCGATGCACGGAGAAGTGTGTCGTCGGCAGCAACCGTACGGAGTGTGGTGATCAGTTGGGCCGCGCTGGGGTGTTTCGTGAGGTAGCCGGCTGCGCCGGCGCGAAGAGTCCGGGTGACGTAAAGCGGATCTCCGTAGTCGGAGAGTGCGATGATCCGGGTGCCGACAAAACGGCCCGCGATATCTTTCAGGAACTGGACTCCATCGCGATGACCAAGCGACAGATCGAGGGGAAGAAGATCGGGCTGATGACGTTCGAGCAACTTCACCGCGGTAGCTTCATTCCCGGCGAAATCACAGATGGAAAAGTCCGGTTCGGCAGAAATAATGGCAGTGATCCCCCGGCGAATAATTTCGGCGTCATCGACCACTAGGACGCTACGCTTAGTTTGACGCGACGCGCCGACGGAGGGCTGTTGCTTACGCCGCATTCTCCTAAACCGATGCGGAGGCTTAAAACCTCAGACCAATCGGAGGGACTCGGAGGCATGGAAGAGGTTTTGGCGCAGTGGGAAGCGCTCGCGCGTCGCTACTTCGCGGGCAGTTGCTGGAAGCTCGAGCGCATAATGGAGCCCCACTGGGAAGAGTCGCGCGGCATAGCGATGAGCTTCTGGCGCAGGGCGAGGCGTTCACGTGTCGGCACTTCGAGCAGACGCTGATCGGTCGAAAAAGCCAGACCACCGATGGCGCGAAGATAGTCGGGGAGCGAGGCGGGCGGCGGCTGCGTGGTGTGGGGGATGCGCCAGAGTCGGGCGACGCCGTCATTCGTGACCGTGACCACGACCGAGCCGCTGGTATTGGCGGCGACGTGAGTCACCGGCTGAGGATGGGACAGCGGCAGGTAGAGGCTGTCGTGGGTTTTCACGTCGTAACAGGTTACCTCCGTTTTCTCGCTCCCGTTGACGAGCAGGGCATTGCCTCGGGCCGTGAAACGGACGGTGGCCGTGTTTCCTTTGAAAACGAAACTGTCCCCCAATGTTTTCCCCAAAGGGAGCGACCAGGTTTGGGCAACATGTTCATTGCCACCAGTGGCCAACGACTTTCCGTCCGGACTATAGGCTACCGCGATCACGCCGTTTTTCAGTTTGATCGTGGGCGGCAGGGCTCGGCCAGTTCGAGTGTCCCAGAAATAGACGTAATCATCGCGACATCCGACGGCGATTTCTCCGCCCGATGGTGAAACCGCCAAGGAGTCGATTTTTTCCGGGTGCTCCCAGGCTTGGCGGAGAAGCGCGCCCTCCGGGAAACTCCAGTGCACGACCGAGCCGCCGAGGTAAGCTGCAAAGAGGGATCGACCGTCGGGAGCGAAGGCGAGAACCACCACGGAGTCCGTCTTCGCCTTCGCGTGTCCTAGCTCCTGACCGGTGGTGGCATTCCAAAAATGAACAGTCCCATCCGGGCCGGCGGTGGCGAAGCGAGCCGCGGCTGAATCATAGGTAGCGACCGAGATAGCGGCCCCTTGCTGAGCGACCGGAGCGACGAATCTTTTCTTGCCTAACGACCAAAGGCCGGCTTGGCCATCCCGCATCGCGACGAAGAGAGTGTCATTAGAAACCCCAGCGAATTCGAGCGAAGCGACCGCGCCCGGGATGGGGATGATTTCACCGGGAGGCTTGGGCGTGGCAGCGTCCCAGATATAGGCCATGTTGTCGGACCCAGCCGAGAGAATCTTCGTCGCGTCGCGATTAAAGGCGGCGGAATAAACAAAATCGTCGTGGCGCATGGGCGGTTCGGACAGTTGACCAGTCGCGAGATTCCACAGGCGCACATCCTGACTCGCAGTGAGTAGTCGCGAGCCATCAGGGCTGAAAACGGGAGTCAGGACAGGAGATTGATGTTTCATCGGCACTCCGACCCGGCTTCCATCCACCAGAGACCAGAGGAAGACGTTGTCGTAGGAAGAGGTGGCGAAAGTCTTGCCATCCGGACTCATGGCCACGTCCCAAACATAATCCGCGTGACGCAAAGGAGGCCCAAGCGGCCCGGCCGTGTGCCGATCCCAGATCCGCGCGGTTTCGTCCAGGCTCGGGGTGACAATTTTATTCCCGTCCCGGCTAAAACGTGCGTTCCGCACCGTCCCGGCGTGCCTCATGGGCTCTCCGATGGCTTGGAACGTAACTGCATCCCAAAGGATTGCGCCTCCGTCGACGTAAGAAGTGAGAATGCGGGACCCGTCGGGACTAAAGACGGCGTTCTTGACCCGCGCCGGATTAACCAGCTGCGCCAGCTCTTTCCCGGAGTGGCATCCCAGACGCGCGCCGTGTGATCCAGAGAGCTGGTAAGAATTCTGCCGCCGTCCGGGCTGAAGACGCTACTGCTGATGTAGTTGAGAGAATCGAGGTCGGGGCGGCCGTGGCGCATGGGCGGCACCAGCAGTCGACCGCTCACGAGATCATGCAAAAGAGCCACGCCGTCGTTTCCAATCATGAGTAGCTTCCGTCCATCAGGACTGAAAGCCGGCTTGCCAAAAGTTGTGTCGTGATACAGGGGCTGAAACACCTGCGCGCCGGTTGCGGTTTCGCGGATACGCGCGGTGTGATCGGAACCCGCCGTGACGAAGTAACGACCGTCGGGACTGAAAGCAACTTCTCCAATCGTATCATGGAAAACGCCCAAGAGCGGCAACTTCTCGCGGTCGCCTCGGCCGAAGGCGATGGCACTGAGAAGATAATCCGCAGCAAGGCGATTCCCCGGCCAAAAGCTAAGAGAGCGTCCGAGTAGCGCAGTCCCTTCTCGCCACGCTCCAACCTGGATACGCTGCCGCGCCGCTTCCAAATCTGCCACGCTGGCGCGCCGGAGAGCCAGCTGCAAATTCCGATTACTCTCGAGCGCGACCTGACGTTGTTTAAGACTAACGAGTGTAGCTCCGAGAAGGATCGCGAAGATGGTCAAGATCGCGGTCGCCAAGACCCTGTGGCGCGTAATTAGCAACCGGGTGCGCGTCCAGACTCCCGCTCCCTCCGCGTTCGTCGCGAACCCAGCCTGAAAGGCCGCAATGTCGGCCTGGAAAGCCTTCACGCTGACGAAGCGATCGGCTGGGATGCAGACTCATTGCCTTTCTAACGACGGCGACTAGCGAATCGGGCAGCTTCCGGCCCGGGAGATGAGAAAGTTTGATGCGCGCGGCTCCGCCCCCCACAACAGGAGCGACGTGATTGCCGAACAGGTCGCCGAGATTCTCTCCGGTCCGCCGTCGCTCTTCGAAGGATTGGGCTTCTTTTGGGGTAAGTCTCACCGGTGCTTCCAGAGCCAGCAGGGCGTAGAGAATCGCACCCAGCGCATAGACGTCGGTCCGCTCATCCGCCGCGTCGGCCTGCCCGCGCGCCTGCTCGGGAGCCATGTAGCCTGGTGTGCCTATGACACTACCTGGAAGCGTGAGGAAGTTATTTTCTGATTCATTCTCGGATACGCGCTCTTCTCGTTCGGTGGTGCGACATCCGGGACGAGCGGGCTCGCCGCGGCGTAGTCCGTCCACGGCGGAGGCGGGAGCTCGTCCCTCCGAAGGATTTTAGCGGAGCCCCAATCCATCACCAGCACTTCGCCGTAGTCGCCGATCATGATGTTCTCTGGCTTAAGGTCGCGGTGGATCACCGGCGAAGGCGACGGCGTCGCAGACCTTTTGAAAGATGGTCAGGAGGGCGGGCAAGGGATAGCGCCGCAAGGCCTCGGAGTTACCCTTTGAAAGATTGGGCAGGATCTCGTGGAGAGTAAGTCCTTGCACGAGCTTCATCGTGTAAAAGGGACTGCCGTTTTCGTCGGCACCGAGCTCGTGCACAGGAACGATACTGGGATGCTGAAGCCGGCCGGTGATGCGGGCCTCTCGGATAAAGCGTTCCTGGTCTTCCTTGTTTGCCGGGCGCAGGAGCTTCTTCAGCGCGATCGGACGCTGGAGCGGCTTTTCCGTCGCGATCACGACCTGACCCATCCCGCCACGTCCTACCTCTGCACCAAACTCGTAGCGCTCCCGCTGTAGCTCCTTCCTGAGCTTCTCGGCGGCACTCGACGGCGCGTCGCCACTCGCCAACGTCGGCCACTCTTCTCTCGGCAAGTGGCGCCAGGTTAGCTTCGCCGCGCCCAAGGTGATTTCTCTTCCTTCCCCTACTCTGACTGGCAGGTCGACGGGCTTGCCGTCGAGTCGCACACCACCGAGTTGTTCTAACTGTTCCCGGCCGGCTGTTAGTGCGAGGTTTAGTTCCTGGTCCGAGGCCCAATCGAGATGCACCCGGGATTGTCCGATGAGGGACTCATCCAACACCACCTGGCAGTCAGAGCTTCGACCTACGGTGATCGCTCCATTTCGTTCGGCAACGAACCGTTGCTCATGGTTCGGGCCGAGCACGAGGATTTCGACGAGAGAAGGCACAGGCTTTGCGAGCGGAGGAATCGAGGACGATCCTCGTGATCTCGTTCGATCCTTTCTGGGCGAACCCAAAAAAGAAAGCCGAATCTTTAGCCGACCTCGACGCGCAGACCGGCATCATCGCCAAGGAAAATGAAAGCCCTGCTCCCGGCCGAGATGATGTCTCCCTCCTTCAACACCGCCTCAGTGATCCGCTCGGGCTGCTGATTCAGGAAAGTCCCGTTGCGAGCTCGCAAGTCGCGCAGCAAATACAAGC
Organism: Chthoniobacterales bacterium; assembly: GCA_013815325.1. Taxonomy (GTDB): domain Bacteria; phylum Verrucomicrobiota; class Verrucomicrobiia; order Chthoniobacterales; family UBA10450; genus Palsa-1392. The sequence goes on along the minus strand of JACDGM010000016.1, from coordinate 5,492 downwards.
CATCAACCAGCTCGATCTCGAAATGATGGCGACTCATCAGTTGATCGTCACAGGACAGGTCGCAGCCGGCGGGATGATAGTCGCTCTTCGAGAGGCGACCGACGACCAGCTTCCGATCAAGCGCTTGGAATTGTGCCTCTTCCGCTCTGCGAATTTGGTAGAGCAGGCCAGGACCGAGGGGCTTCGCCGCGAGGTCGCGATAAAGCGCCATGAATTGACGCAACCGCTCGAAGAGATCCGACGGCGGCGCTTTCACGCAGCGCTCGGTATCCTGCGACTCGAAGACCAGTTGCGCGAGGGCTTCGTCGGAAATTGCGGCGATAGGTGCGTTCATAACTTTGCGGCGATCTATGCGGTGAGCGCCTCCTCCAGGTCCGCGCCGCGATCCAGCGCCTGCAACATCCGGCGCAGCCGGGCCAGCACCGCGCGCTTGGCTTCGTAAACATTGCCCACGGATGTTTCGAATTCTTCCGCCACCTTCTGCGGATCGCGTTGCTCGATGGTGACCGCTTTGAAGAGACTTACGGTCCGCGGTCGAAAGCAGTGCTTCTCGATCAGTAAATCCAGTGCGCGAAAAATCAGAGCCATCTCACCGGCGCGCTCGGCGAGATCAGCGGGATCATCGTTGCCATCCAACAGTTCGAGCCCTCCTCTGCCCCCCGGTTCGCCCATTCCATCGATCGAAATATGTCGGCCTTCCCGGCGACGCCGCCGCCGCAAGGCATCGACCACACAGCAGCGCGCGACATGAAACAAGAACCCGGTGAACCGACCTTTGGTTGGATCGAACCGGGCAAAGCCGACCGGCAAGATCTTGATCATCGTTTCTTGCAGGACATCCGCACACTCCACCCACTCAGGGAATGGGAAGCGGCAAAGGCGAGGATAGGCCGCTCGTAAAGAGAATAAAACCTCCTCCAGTCATCATCGGAACCACCCGCCTGAATGCGAATAACCAGACTGTGCTGCGTGGGAATCATGAACTGAACACAGATCGAGCGTATCCGCGCGGATTCTTTGGTAGATCACATTTCGTTTTGCTGACGGCCAGTTTTGGGGAATGAGAACAGCCGTCCTTTTTCATCCGCCACCCCCGGCAAAATCTCAGGAGAGTAACGCAAAACCCAACGGCGAAACCAAGTGAGGTATGCTCACCTTTTGAACGCCCTCCGCGCGGATTTGTCTCACCATGCTTATGAATTCAACCCAGGAGATTACCCAGCAGGTGCAGGAGCTGGGGCAATGGATCGCGCCTTTGCGCGAGCAAGTCGGCCACGTCGTTATCGGCCAGAAATATCTGGTCGACCGGCTTTTGCTCGGGCTGCTCGCCAATGGCCATATCCTGCTCGAAGGCGTTCCCGGCTTGGCCAAGACGCTCACGGTCAAAACCATGGCGGCGTGCATTCAGACCGGCTTTCAGCGGCTGCAATTTACCCCCGACTTGCTCCCGGCGGATTTGATCGGCACCCTCATTTACAACCCACGCAGCGGAGAGTTCACGACCAAGCTCGGGCCGATTTTTTCTAACCTCATCCTCGCCGATGAAATCAACCGGGCGCCGGCCAAGGTGCAGAGCGCGCTTCTCGAAGCGATGCAGGAACGCCAGGTCACGATCGGCGAGACGACTTATCCGCTGCCCGACCCCTTCCTTGTCCTCGCGACCGAAAATCCGCTCGAGCAGGAAGGCACTTATCAGCTTCCGGAAGCGCAGCTCGACCGCTTCATGTTGAAACTCAACGTCGGCTATCCCGCAAAAGCGGAGGAGCGGCGCATCCTCGATCTCATGGCGACTTCCGCGCCTAACCTGAGCGTCAATCCCGTTGTCGCGCCGGAGCAGATCATCGCCGCGCGCAATCTCGTGAACGAGATTTACATCGACGACCGGGTGAAAGATTACATCGTGGACGTCGTCTGGGCGACGCGTGAGCCGGCTTCGTATCGGCTCGAACTGAATGGTTTGATTCGTTACGGCGCTTCGCCGCGCGCCACGATCTACCTCGCGCTCGCGGCCCGCGCTTACGCCTTCCTCAACGGCCGCGGCTACGTCACGCCGCAAGACATCAAAAGCATCGGCCCTGATGTGCTGCGGCACCGTGTCATCGTGAGCTATGAAGCGGAGGCAGAGAGCCTAACGAGTGAAACAGTCATCGAGCGGATTTTCGCAGGACTGCCGGTGCCGTGATTGACGTAGCTGCACTTCAGGGCCGGGGATTATGCAACGGCCCCGCTTGTCATCCTGAGCCGCGCAGACGGCGAAGGACCTCTCTCTTGCAATCCGCGCTCTCCTCTCGTGAGTGCACGTTAGGTGCAGTTGTGAGATCCCTCTCCGCGCTTCGCCGGTTCGGGATGACACATCAGCTTTGGATGACATATCAGCTTTTCCTGTTCGTAGCCAAACATTGAAATGACCGAAACGCGGCAAACCCCCGCAGAAATCCTGAAGAAGATCCGCGCGCTCGAGATCAAGACCAAAGGTCTCGTACAGTCGGCTTTTGCTGGGGATTACCATAGCGTCTTCAAGGGCCGCGGGATGAATTTCGAAGACGTGCGCGAGTATCAACCCGGGGATGAGATTCGGGCGATCGATTGGAACGTGACCGCGCGGCTCGGGACGGCGTTCGTTAAGAAGTTTACCGAAGAGCGCGAGCTGACGGTGGTGCTGGTGGTGGACGTGAGCGCGTCGGGAAATTTCGGGAGCGTCGCGCAATCGAAACGCGAGCTGGCAGCGGAAGTGGCTTGCCTGCTCGCCTTCAGCGCGATCCGGAACAACGACAAAGTCGGCCTCATCCTTTTCTCCGATCAAGTCGAACTGTTCATCCCGCCAAAAAAAGGCCGCTCTCACACGCTCCGTTTGATTCGTGAGATTCTCTTTTTTGAGCCGCAAGGCCGCGGGACATTGCCGAGTCTCGCGCTCGATTATCTGAACCACATCGTCACCCGCCGCTCGGTTGTGTTCTTCATCTCGGATTTTCAGGCGGAAGATTTTTCGCGCGCCCTAACGATTACGAGCCGGCGGCACGATCTGATCGCCATCCGGATCGACGATCAGCGCGAGGAAACATTGCCCAACATCGGCATCATCACGCTGGAGGACGCCGAGACCGGCGAGCAAATCGAGATCAACACCGGCGATCGCCAGACCCGCACCCGTTTCAGCGCCCTCGCCGAAGAGCGGCGCGCGAACGTGACGCAGGTTCTGCGGCGCAACAACATCGACGCGATCTCGCTCCGCACCGGCGCCGATTATCTCCCGGCGCTCCGGACATTTTTCAAACAACGCGAGCGGCGCATGGCCCGTCGTTAGGCTAGGATGACTTTTCTCGCTCAAGAATTCCACGACATCGCCCCGCCGGTTGATTACTTCCTGCTCAAGCCGTGGATGGTCTTTTGCGCGGTCGCGGCGACGCTCCTGCTCATAGGCCTAGCGATCTGGCTGTTGAAATGGTGGCGGCGCCGGCCGGCAGAGGTTCTCACTCCACGCGAGCGGGCGATCGAGCAACTGGCGCGGATGGAAGGGCAGATCGAGACCTTGCCGCCGTATCAGTTCAGCATTCGCGTTTCCGACATTTTGCGCCGCTACGTGACGGAGCAATATCAGTTGCCGGTGACGCGACAAACGTCGGTTGAATTTCTCAACACGCTCGCGTCGACTTCGCCCTTTTCCGCCGACGAGCAGACGCTCCTAGGGGATTTCCTGAACCGCTGCGACCTGATCAAATTCGCGCGTTACGACGCGACGACGGCGGACAGCCGTCTCCTGATCGAGGAAGCGAATCGTTTCGTGAAAGGAGGCGCGCTTGCACCCGCTTAATCTCTGGCCGCACAACTCGCCCTGGGCCTTTTCCTTCGCGCACCCATGGTTCTTGTTGCTCCTCCTGCTCGTCCCGCTTATCGCCTGGCTGCGCGGTCAGCGCGGCGCGGCGGCGGCGCTCGTCTTTTCCTCGACCGCGACCTTGCAGGCGCTCGGCAAACGGACCAGCTCGCGCGCGGGAGCGATCATGCGTGGATTGCTCTATCTTGCGCTTGCCATTCTCATCTTCGCCCTCGCCCGGCCGCAGCTCGGCAAGAGCCTCACCGAAGTGGAAGCGAGCGGCATCGATATAATGGTTGTGCTCGACGTTTCCGGCTCGATGTTGACGAAGGATTTTACGGTGGGGGGCGATTCGGCGACGCGGATCGATGCCATCCGCGAGGTGACGCGAAAATTTATCGAGAGCCGGCCTAACGACCGCATCGGGATCATCGCCTTCGCCGGACGTCCTTATGTCGTTAGTCCGCTAACCCTCGATCACGATTGGCTCCTGCAAAATCTCGAGCGGGTTCGGATCGGCCTAGTCGAGGACGGGACCGCGATCGGCTCGGCCATGGCTTCGGCGGCCAATCGCCTAACGGATAAGAAATCGAAAAGCCGCGCCATGGTTCTCCTGACCGATGGCGAGAATAACGCCGGTAAAATTCCGCCGAAGACCGCGGCGGAAGCGATCAAGGCGCTCCACATCCAGCTCTATGCAATCGGCGCGGGCAGCAATGGGATCGCGCCGGTGCCGGTCTTCGACCAGAACACCGGCCGGCCTCTGACCGACGTCGCGGGCAACCTCCTTTATCAAAATCAGCGGGTGCAGTTCAATGAGGCAGGCTTGAAGGAAGTGGCGCAGATCGCCGGCGGCCAATTCTTCCGCGCGACCGACACCGATTCGCTCGAAAACATTTATGGCGACATCGACAAGATGGAGAAGTCGACCGTCTCGGTAAAAAAATATCAGCAGTATCGCGACCTCTTTCCGGCCTGTCTGATGGCGGGCGCGGGCGTTTTGCTGGCGGAGCTCTTGTTGTCGCAGACCATCTGGAAAAAACTGCCATGAGAGGCCTGCCTAACGAACAAAGGTTCGGCGCCGAGGGGGGGCTATGAGCTTCGGATCGCCAAACTGGCTTTGGGCCTTGCTCCTGCTTCCACTGCTGGCCTTTTTCTTTGCCCGCGCGGAGCAACGCGGGGCGGAGCGCCTCCAGCAATTCGTCGCCGCCCGCTTGCTGCCTCAATTGGCCGGGACGGTCAACCGCGGCCGCCGCATTTTTCGTTTCCTCCTCCTCCTCCTCGTCTTTCTCCTCGTCCTCGTGAGCCTGGCGCGGCCACGCTGGGGTTACGCCTTCGACGAAGTGCGCCGCAAAGGACTTGATCTCATCCTCGCGGTGGACGTCTCGCGCAGCATGCTCTCAAACGACGTTTCACCCAACCGCCTCGAGCGCGTAAGACTCGCCACGCAGGATTTGCTTAACGAACTGCAAGGCGATCGCGTCGGGCTCATCGCGTTTGCCGGACGCGCTTTTCTGCAAGCCCCCCTAACGATCGACTACGACGCCGCGGTCAACTCGATCAACGACCTCGACACCAAGAGCATTCCCGAAGGCGGCACCAACATTTCCGACGCGATCGCGCTCGCGACGCGGACCTACGGCAAAGCGGCCACTGGAAATCGCGCACTGATTATCTTCAC
>JACDGM010000197.1 GCA_013815325.1 Chthoniobacterales bacterium | reverse complement strand
AATGTGGTCTCCGACGCGCAACGCATTGGCTGCGATCGTGAGCGATGGATTCACCGCGCCGCTCGAGCAGAAGAAGCTGCCGTCGACTACGTAGAGATTGTCCACGTCGTGCGCCTGACAGAAAACATTCAGCACCGACGTCTTTGGATTTTCGCCGAAACGGCAGGTGCCGTTTTGATGCGCCACGCCCATGGCCGGGATTTTCTTCATCAGATAAAGCGAGAGCGGAATGACCTGATCCACTGCATCGATGGTTTTCAGCTCGTTCGTCCAGCGCGCGATCAAGCGGTCGAAGTGTTCGTGATAACGGTCGCGGAGACTTAATTGAATTTCGCCGTCGCGCGTGAGCGTGACACGATTGTCCGGATGCGGCAGGTCCTCCGCAGTGATCCACCAATCGACGGAATGGTCGGCCATTAACTCTAGAGCGCGGTTCGGCGCGAAGAAGGGCGCGTCGGCTCCGATGATCCCGCGATCGGTTTTTCCCAAAAGCTGGATGTGCCCCATCGGATAAGGGAACTCCTCGTCGCCCCAGTAAAAATCATTCATCGCTACAGTCTTCTGAAAGACGGTCGGGTTCTTCTTCGTCGTCAGCCCGAGCATCGCGCTGTTCAGGTGCCGCATGTAATTGCGACCGACCAAACCGGAAGAGTTTGCCAGGCCATTCGGATGTTTGTCTGATTCGCTGGCGAGCAGGAGCGCGGCGGAATTAATCGCGCCGGCCGCGACGACGACGATGTCGCCGCGAAAGTGATGCGTCTCACCGCCGATCTCGGCCTCGACGCTTGAAACCTGGCGCGCGGAACCATTCGTCCTGATTTTTTTCACGCGTGCCTTCGTGAGCAAGGTGACGTTGCTTTCCTCGAGCGCGGGCCGGACGCCGTTGAGGTCGGCGTCGGCCTTCGCATCGACCAGACACGGAAATCCGTCGCAGGTGTTGCAGCGAATGCACTTGCTGTGCAACGGATCGGCTTCGTTGCGCTTCAGGGCCAGCGGCAATTGAAAGGGATTGCACCCTCTCTTCTTTAACCTCTCAGCCAGCTCGAGAATGCGCGGCTCGTGCGCGAGCGGTGGAAAAGGATACTCCACGCTCATCGGCGGCTCGGTCTTGTCGACGCCGCGCTTGCCGTGCACTTCGTAGAGCTCCTCGGCCTGCGTATAATAGGGCTCGAAGTCACGATACTTCACCGGCCACTCGGGCGAGATGCCGCCTTTATGTTGCACCGTTTCAAAATCGCGCTCGCGCAAGCGGAACATCGCGCCGCCATAGACTTTCGTATTCCCGCCCACGAAATAACCGGTGTGGGCCATGAACTCCTTGCCTTCTTTGTCGCGCCACTTTTCCACCGTGTGATAGCGCATCTTCTGAAAGACCTCCTTTGACTCCCAGTTCTCCTTTTCCCGCGGCAGAAAACCTCCGCGCTCGAGGATGAGGATGCGTTTGCCGCTGGGCGCGAGCCGCCGCGCGAGGGTGCCGGCACCGGCGCCGGTGCCGATGATGATGACGTCGTAGGAATCCGTCATGGCAATGAGGAGTGCCGGTGCCGCGGAACTGCCGGACCTCGCATTCGTTAGGCCAGCTTCCGCGTTATACAGCGGCGCACGAGCTCGACCGTGACACCATAGAAGATGTGCGAGACCAATTCGTTTCCCTGTTCCCAGGCTGACATCTGCGCAGGCGAAGGGGAAAATCCAGCCAGGGGGAGAAACGTTTCATGCAGGCCTAACCAGAACAAGACGCCGAAGAGAGAGCCACAGCCGACGCGCAGGATCGGGAAACGCTCCGAAAGGACGACGTAAACGCCGGCTGAGACGGCGCCGAAACCGAAATGCACGACCGGCTCGGTGATCGATCGCGCCGATTCAGTCAGCGCGGCTCCGGTCACGAGCAGCGAGGTGGAGTCGATCATGTTTGCGAGAGGCGACATGGCGCCGGGCGGCCGCGGTGGCGAGATCAGTTCGCAAACGGTCTTCACCCCAGTCGCGACCAAACCGGCGACTAGGCCGTAAAAGAAAGCCTGGCCAAGGCTGAGGGAAACGCAGCGCGCCGCTGGGGGCTGCAGAGGTGAGGGGGCACGCATGTTGATTTGACTGCCGGGAGCGCTTACCCGCTCTTCTCGTTAGGCGGAAAAGCCGGCCGCGCGTAAACGCTGAAAGTAGTGGCCCGGCTCCTTCCGGTATTGATGAAGCGATGCGGCGTTTTCGCGGGGATGAGAACGGCATCGCCATCCTGCATCACCGCCTGCTCGTCTCCGATCTCAGCGCGCAGCTCACCCGCGAGAAGGATTAACGTTTGATCGCTATCGTCGTGCCGGCTCGGTTTTTCCCTCGTGGACTCGCCAGGAGCCAGGGTCAGCAGACCGGTCTGGCTTCGCTCGGTGGTATCGAGAACGCGAAAGCCACTGCCGGCCGCAAAAATGTGGGTCAGGTTCATGATCGAAAAGGCTTCGCTGCTTTGCATTCGAGTTACGCTCGCGCCTCTTATTCCCGCGTCAGCAAAGGATTCGTAGGACGTTCGCGAGATAAGGCTGAACTCTCCCA